>JBBRWV010000011.1:0-44189 GCA_038248985.1 Phycisphaerae bacterium | reverse complement strand
GGGTAAAACGGGGGGTGAGGGGGGGCAAGCAGGGGGGGGAGGCAGGGTGACCACGGCCCCGGCGAAGGTGCGGCCGGCGGATTCGCGGATGATGCCGAAAGTCGACGATATCGCGAAAGCGGAAATGAAGAATAGTGGGGAGAAGCTGTTTGAGGCGGCGGTGGCGACGACGGTGGGAGCGGGGGAGTCAGTGGTGACGCCGGAGGGACCGGTTGCGGCGGCACCGGTGGCGACGACATTGCCGGAGAAGGTGGAAGCGCCGTCGGTGGTGGTGGATCCTTATGAGCAGCGAACGATACGCTCTGCGGCGCGGCCGGATCCGGTGGCGGCGATGCAAGGGGGGACGAAGAATCCGGCGGCGAGTTTGCCGACGGGGGTGGCGTCGGCGTTACAGGTAGCGGCGGCGCTGGCGGTGGTGTTGGGGTTGGTGTTTGTGGGGAAGGCGTTGGTGAAGAAGTTCATGCCGGGGGCGGTGGCGAGCAATGGGAAGGGAGTGATTGAGGTGCTGGCGCGATATCCGCTGGCGAAGAACCAGTCGATAGTGTTGATGCGGATCGGGACGCAGATCATCGCGCTCAACCAGGGGAAGGAACAGAGCCAGTCGGTGCTGGTGGTTTCGGATGCGGAGGAGGTGGCGCGGATCATGGGGCAGATTGAGGGGGAGAATCCGAAGTCGATATCGGCGGGGTTCAACAGGCTGCTGGCGAATGCGCGGATGGATCTGGAAGATCCGGCGCAGGAGGAGAATGACAACGATGGGGGCAGCGAGTCGCGGGCGATGGAGCCGGAGAACCTGGATGCGCAACTGGATGAGATGGCCGCGGCAAAGCGGCAGTTGATGCAGTTGCGGAACCAGGTGCGATCGGTGCGCGAAAGACTTTGAGGTTATGAAAACGACGGGTGAAGACAGATAGAGACCCATAGCAGGTGATGACTCAGTGAATGCGACGGAAGGTCGCGCGTCGGCTGGAAGCTGATGAGACAGTCAGGATGACACGATGAGCAATTTGCGAGGCGGGCGTACGCCGCGACAATTTTTGATGATGATGATGGTGGCGGGGCTGCTGGCGATGATCAGCGGGACGGTGCATGCGCAGAACGTGCGGCCGGGGTCGTTCAGCAATATGGCAGGTCCGCCGACGGAAGCGGCGGCGCGGGAGCAGAAGATTCGGGATGTGATCGGGAACACGGGATTGCCGGCGACGGTGTCGGCGGGGAGTTTGACGGGCGGGGCGGCGGATGCGCTGTCGCTGCCGGATTTGACGCAGACGGTGCCGACGACGACGGAGCCGAAGAAGTTGAGCAACTCGCTGCAGATACTGCTGCTGTTGAGCGTGCTGACGCTGGCGCCTTCGATTTTGCTGATGACGACGTGTTTTACGCGGATCGTGATCGTGATGTCGTTGCTGCGGCAGGCGTTGGGGGCGGCGCAGTTGCCGCCGAACCAGGTGTTGATCGGGCTGTCGCTGTTTATGACGTTTTTGGTAATGGGGCCGTCGTGGAATCGGATTCATACGGAGGCAATCACGCCTTACAGTAACAGCGAGATTTCACAATTTGACGCATTTGACCGGGCGAAGGGCATCATGCGGGTGTTCATGATCAAGCAGATCGAGGCGGCGCACAACGAAGACGACGTGTACCTGTTCCACAGTTACAGCAATACGCAGGGGGGAAAGGCGCAGCCGCCGCAGACGTGGGAGGAGGTATCGACGACGACGTTGGTGCCGGCGTTCATTTTGAGCGAGTTGAAGGTGGCGTTTTTGATGGGGTTTCGGATTTACCTGCCGTTCTTGATTATCGACATGGTGATCAGTTCGGTGTTGATATCGATAGGGATGCAGTTGTTGCCGCCGGTGATGGTGTCACTGCCGTTCAAATTGCTGTTGTTTGTGCTGGTGGATGGCTGGCATCTGGTGGTGGCGACATTGCTGGCGTCGTTCAATTAGCGAAAGGTTAGGGAGCGTCGACCAGCAGGAGATTGATAAGGGCATTTGGGGTTATTTGCAGAGATGTTGGAAATGATGGATTTAGAATTATCGGGACGTGGCGAATGATTACGATTGAGCAGGCAATAGATCTGCTGCGGGATGCGATGCTGGTGACGATGTTGATCGTGGGGCCGATCCTGGTGATTGGGATGGTGATTGGACTGACAATCAGCCTGGTGCAGGCGGTGACGCAGATCCAGGAAGCGACGTTGAGTTTTGTGCCGAAGCTTTTTGCAATGGGAGCGGCGATAGTGTTCGTGATGCCGTGGATGTTTCAGCGGTTGATCGAGTACACGCGGCACTTGTTTACGACGATGAATTGAGCGGCGGCGCAGGGATTGGAATGCGGAACTGAACTGAACGGCGAGAATGTTTACCGATCTTGTGCCATTTTATCCCCTGGTGGTGCCGTTTCTGCTGGTGGCGTTTCGGGTGATGGGAATCTTTGCATTCATACCGCTGTTTTCGAATGCTTCGATACCGGCGAATGTAAAGGTATTGCTGGGTCTTGCGATCACATTGTGCGTGTGGAACGTGGTGCCGCGGCCGACGGTCATTTCGACGAATTTGCTGGCGGTGGTGGGGTTGATAGCGGCGGAGATGTCGATTGGTTTGATGATCGGGTTGATGACGGCGATGATTTTCATGGGGATTCAGTTGGGATCGCACATGATCAGCCAGCAGATGGGATTGTCGATGGCGACGATCTACGATCCGATGTTTGAAGCGCAGTCGACGGTGATCGAGCAGGCGGCGTTTTGGTTGTCGCTGGTGGTGTTTTTGAATATGGGCGGGCATCGGGAGATCATCAATACGGTTTTGTACAGTTACGAGACGGTGCCGATGGGGCAGCAATTATCGCCGGAATTCATGCTGCAGGCGGTGTTGGGTTCGATGAACAGTTCGTTTCATGCGGCGGCGCGGCTGGGGGTTCCGGCACTGGTGGCGTTTTTCCTGGCGACGTTGATCGGGGGTTTGATTTCGCGGGCGATGCCACAGATGAATTTGATGACGCTGGGGGTGAATATCAATTTATTGATCGGTTTCATCATGATAGGGGTGGGCATGGGGGGATGGGCGCTGGTGGCGCAAGACAGTTTTCGCGGGTTGTTTGGATCGATCGGGCGGATTTTTTCGATGTAGTGTTGAGGCGGAGCGCAGAGGAGCGTCGTTTGCAGTTTATTCGTATGATGTTAGGTATTTTAGTTGATGGATGAAGTCTTGTGACTTTGGGGGAAATTTGGATAGAAGACAGATATGGCTGAGAATTTTTCAGACAAGACAGAGCCGGCGACACCGAAGCGTCGGCAGGAGGCGCGGGAGGCAGGGAACACGGCGAAGTCGCAAGATTTGACGTCGTCGGTGTTGTTGCTCACGGGGATTTACATGCTGGGGTACATGGGGCCGCGGATTTCGCAATCGTTGTCGGATTTGTTGCGGTCGCTGCTGGGGAACATGTACTGGGGGACCGCGACGGAGTTGATGGACAATTCGCTGCGGATATCGGTGTATCACCTGCTGAGGTGTTTGGGGCCGATACTGCTGACGATCGCGGGCGCGGCGTTTTTGGTGAGCGTGATGCAGGTGGGGCTGCATTTGACGGCCAAGCCGCTGACGCCGAACTTGGCAAAATTGAATCCATTAAAGGGATTTGGGCGATTATTTGGGGGGCAGAACTGGTTTCAGTTGGGGATGAACGTTACAAAGATGGTGACGGTGGGGGTGATCGGGTACATGGAGTTTCAGGGGCATCTGGCGGAGATCGTGGCGTTGAGCGGGGTGGCGTTTCCGGCGAATTTTTCGATTGCCTCGGGGATTATTTATGACGTGACGATGAAGATGGCGCTGGCGCTGTTTATCCTGGCGTTTTGTGACTGGATGTATCACAAGTGGAAGTTTGAGAAAGACATTCGGATGAGCAAGCAAGAGATCAAGGATGAGTCGAAGATGATGGAGGGGGACATGGAGATCAAGGCGCGGCGGCGGCAGTTGGCGCGGAAGATGTTGATGCAGCGCATCCAGCGGGATGTGCCACATGCGGATGTGGTAGTGACGAACCCGACGGAGCTGGCGATCGCGATCAAGTACGATCCTGATACGATGACGGCACCGCGGGTGGTGGCGAAGGGGTCGGGATTTTTGGCGGCGCGGATCCGGCAGATTGCGATACAGAACGGGGTGCCGATCATGGAGCGGAAGCCGCTGGCGCAGGCGTTGTACAAGAGCGTGGAGATCGGGCAGGAGGTACCGGCGGAGTATTACCAGTCGATTGCGGAGATTTTGGCGTATGTGTACGAGTTGGCGGGGAAGGGGATGAGGAAGTTGCGGGCGGCGGGGTAGTCTGAGGAAAGTTTCAAGGTTCGCGGTTCAAGTTTCAAATATTGGGGGATGGTGTTCGCGCGGTCGGGGAAAACAATGGATAGTGGAACCTAGGTAGGGGGGTACAAGCTGTGGGTTTCGGGCGAGATGGGTGAAGTTTGGGGAGTGGGTATTAGAAAGAAAAACTTTAAAAATCTTGCGAGTAGTGTCGAGAAATAGGTTGCAGGAGTGAATAGTCACGGTAAACTCTCAGTATCCCTGAGGGATTGCGTAGTGAAAACCTGCGCATTACTGAAGCAGGATGCTTCAGGCCGCATATCTGGCAGAGCTGATTCATAAGCTTTGCAGACGAATGGAGTCGTCAATGGCAGGTGCCGTCGCAAGAACAGCAGGAATAGGGTCGGGGGGAATTTCACTGATGAGCAATCGGTACACGGTGATGGCGCATAAGCACCGTGGGCTGCTGATACCGGCGGCATTCATCCTGATGATCATGGTTTTGCTGGTGCCGCTGCCACCGTGGACCCTGGATCTGATGCTGGTGATGAACCTGGCGATAGCGGCGATCGTGCTGGTCAGCGTGATGTTTGTGAAGTCACCGCTGGAGTTGTCGCTGTTTCCCTCGTTGTTGCTGGCGACGACGTTGTTTCGGCTGGTGCTGAATGTGGCATCGACGCGGTTGATTTTGACGGCAGGTGACCGGGCGACAAATCCTGAAGAGGCGCAGCAGGCAGCGGGGCATGTGATTTATGCGTTCAGCAAATTTGTGACGGGCGGCGGGGCGGGGGCGCAGCAGTCGATGATCGTGGGGATCATCATTTTTATCATATTGATTGTGATTCAGTTTGTGGTGATCACCAAGGGTGCCACGCGTATCGCGGAAGTGGCGGCGCGGTTTACGTTGGATGCGATGCCGGGCAAGCAGATGGCGATCGACGCGGATTTGAACGCGGGGCTGATCAAAGAGGATGAGGCGCGTCGGCGGCGGCAGGACATTTCGCGTGAGGCGGAATTTTACGGGGCGATGGACGGAGCATCGAAGTTTGTGCGGGGGGATGCGGTGGCGGGGATCATAATTGTGTTCATCAACATTTTGGGCGGGATTGCGATTGGGAAGTGGCAATATGGGTGGGACCTGATCGGGTGCATGTCGACGTTTACGCGGCTGACGATTGGGGACGGTTTGGTGTCGCAGGTGCCGGCGTTGATTATTTCGCTGGCGGCGGGCTTGCTGGTGACGCGGAACAGCAGCAAGGACAATTTGGGTGAAGAGTTTATCCAGCAGTTGACGAGCCGTACGGTGGCGTTGTTTGTGGTGGCGGGATTTTTGATCATGCTGAGTTTCACGGGATTGCCGATGATTCCGTTGTGGGTGATGGCGTTGTGCATGGGGGGAATCGGGTGGGTGATGACGAAGCGGGAGAAGGCGGACGCGGATGTGATCGCGAAGCAGGAGCGTGCGGCGGCGAGCATGGCGCAGAAGAAACCGGAGAAGATTGAGAGTTTGCTGGCGGTGGATCCGATGGAGCTGGAGGTGGGGTATCAATTGGTGCAATTGGTGGATACGACGAAGGGTGGGGACTTGCTGGAGCGGATTAGTTTGATAAGGCGGCAGATTGCGATTGAGTTTGGGGTGGTGGTGCCGCCGATACGGATACGGGACAACATGCAGGTGGGGGCGAACGATTATGTGATCAAGCTGCGGGGGAATCCATTGGCGAGCGGGAGCGTGTATCCGGGGCAATTTTTGGCGATGGATTCGGGGACGGCGTCGGGTCGTTTGAACGGGGTGGAGACGAAGGAGCCGGCGTTTGGGTTGCCGGCGTGGTGGATTCAGGAGAGCCAGCGATCGCAGGCGGAGATGATGAATTACACGGTGGTGGAGGCGTCGGGGGTGTTGGCGACGCACATAACGGAGGTGGTGAAGGGACATGCGGCGGAGCTGGTGACGCGGGAGGAAGTTTCGGCGTTGATCAAGCAGTTGAAGGAGAAATCTCCGGCGTTGGTGGAGGAGGTGATACCGTCGCAGATCAAGCCGGGGGAATTGCAGAAGGTGCTGCAGAATCTTTTGCGGGAGCGGGTGCCGATACGGGATTTGGAGACGGTGCTGGAGACGCTGGGGGAATGGGCGGGGAAGACGAAAGATTTGGACATGCTGACGGAGGCGGTGCGGCATGGTTTGGCGCGGACGATCTGCAACCAGTATCGAGATGAGACGAACACGATTCATTGCGTGACGATGGATCCGCAGTTGGAAGACACGATCAACAGTTATGTGGAGCGGAACGAGCGGGGGAGCTTTTTGACATTGCCGCCACAGTTGGCGCGGCAGGCGGCGGAGACGGTGGCGACGAATGTGAATCGCTTGATGCAGCAGGGGCATAGCGGGGTGGTGTTGTGTTCGCCGCAGGTGAGGGCGCATGTGCGGAAGCTGATCGAGTCGAGTCTGCCGTCGGTGGCGGTGTTGTCGTATAACGAAATCGTCAAGGGTATCCACGTGGAATCAGTAGGAATCGTTGGAGTTAGCGGATGAATGTAAAGACTTTTCAGGGTGGTTCGATAGCCGAGGCGATTGCGCAGGTGAAGCAGGAGATGGGGAGTCATGCGGTGATATTGCATACGCGGAGCGTGAAGCGGGGGGGGATCATGGGGATTGGTGCGCGAACGGTGGTGGAGATCACGGCGACGAATCAGCGGGAGGGGAGCGGGCAGGGGATGAAGAAGCGGAGCGCGGGGGCGAGTGCGAATGGGAGTGGTGGTAGTGGCGGGGGTTCTGGTGCGGGGCGGCGGGCGAATGCGGAGAGCGGGGTGTATGGTGGTGGTGGGACGGCGGTGGCGGAGAGGCCGACGGAGCGGGGGAATGTTTTGCGGAATGCATATGCGGGGAATCGGCCGAGCGCGGGGGGCGTTGCAGCGAAGGAGGCGGGGGCGCGGGAAGCGGGGGTGCGGGAGCCGACGACGCGGGAGTTGGCGGCGACGCTGTTGAAGGAGCCGGCGTTTGAATTGCGGAATGAGTTGTCGAGTTTGCGGGTGATGGTGGAGAGTTTGTTGCAGCGGACGGCGCATGTGGCGGGGGAGCGGGCGGATTTGCCGGAGCAGTTGCGGAAGTTGTACGCGCAGTTGATCGAGCAGCAGGTGGCGGATGAGCTGGCGTTGCGGGTGGTGGATGATGTGAAGGCGGAGTTGTCGAAGGAGCAGATGGGGAATGCGACGCTGGTGCGGGAGAAGCTGCTGGCGAAGATTGAGATGCTGGTGCCGGTAACGACGGCGGGGGCGGTGGCGCGGCCGAGCACGGGGGTGGGATGCCGGAGCATTTGTTTGATTGGGCCGACGGGGGTGGGAAAGACGACGACGATCGCGAAGCTGGCGGCGGCGTTCAAGCTGCGGCAGAAGCAGCGGGTGGGGTTGATTACGATTGATACGTACCGGATCGCGGCGGTGGATCAGTTGCGGACGTACGCGAACATAATTGGTGTGCCGCTGAAGGTGGTGATGTCGCCGGGTGAGTTGGTGATGGCGATGCGGGAGATGTCGGACTGTGACACGATATTGATTGATACGGCGGGGCGGAGCCATGCGGATCAGTTGAAGCTGAACGAGTTGGCGCAGTTTATCGAGGCGGCGAAGCCGACGGAGGTGCATTTGGTGTTGTCGAGCACGACGACGCAGGAGGGGATGGAGGCGGCGGTGGAGAAGTTCAGCGGGGTGCGGGTGGATCAAATTATCTTTACAAAGCTGGATGAGGCGGTATCCTTCGGCGTTTTATTGAATGTGGCGCGGAAGGCGAGCAAGGCTTTGTCGTACATTACGACGGGGCAGGATGTGCCGGACAACATTGAAGTTGGGCAGCCGCGTCGGCTGGCGAAATTGATCATGGGCGAGAAGTTGTAGTCAAAGACATTGTTGCGTCGCGAGGCGTGATGGTGATGGGATAAAGGATTATCGATATGACCGTGCTGGATCAGGCAACCAGTCTTCGAGATATGGCCAGGCGTTCGGGGAAGCGTGCGCAGACGATTGCGATTACGTCGGGGAAGGGCGGGGTGGGGAAGACGAATTTGTCGGTGAATTTGTCGGCGACGCTGGCGAGGATGGGGCGGCGCGTGGTGTTGATGGACGCGGATTTGGGGTTGGCGAACGCGGATATTTTGTGCAACGTGCAGCCGCGGTTTAACTTGGCGCATGTGGTGGCGAATCAGCGGACGCTGGCGGAGGTGATCACGCCAGTGCCGGCAGGATTTTCGCTGATACCGGGGGCGTCGGGTCTGGCGAAGATGGCGGATCTGGCGGAGGAAGACCGGCGGCGGATGGTGAACGATCTGGAGTCGCTGTCGGAATCGGCGGATGTGCTGATCATTGATACGGGCGCGGGGATTGGGCGGAATGTGTTGAGCTTTACGAGTTCGGCGGATCATGTGGTGATCGTGACGACGCCGGAGCCGACGGCGATCACGGACGCGTACGCGGTGATGAAGGTGCTGGTGCGGTGCGGGACGGCGGGGAAGATTTCGATCATGGTGAACATGACGCGGAACCGGGAGGAGGCGCGGCAGGTACACGAGCGGATTGCGTCGGTGGCGCGGCAGTTTTTGAAGACAGATGTGACGTTCGCGGGGTATGTGGTGTCGGATGTGGCGGTGCAGCAGGCGGTGCGGAAGCGTGCGCCATTTGTGCAGCAGTATCCGAGTTGTGCGGCCGCGCAGTGTGTGCAGGCGTGGGCGAATCGGATCGATCATCATGTGGATGCAGTGCCGCCGACGCGGCAGACCTTTTTTGGTCGGCTGGCTTCCTGGTGGAAGTGAGGGGCGGGGGCAAGGTATGGGGGAGGGGCGAAGAAGATTCTGGTTATCGGTCGCCGTTTTTTGGCCGAGAACTGGGAAGACGTGTGAAGGTGAGTCATGAAGTTGAGTCCGTTTATTGCAGGCGCCTTTGGGATCGTAGGGTTTGTGTTGGCGACGCTGGCGGGGTTGACGGCGGACAACACGTTCGAGACGATTTTGTGGAAGGCGATGATGTGCGCGGGGGTATGTTATGTGGTGGGGTACGGGGTGGGATTGATTTGCGAGCAGGTGGCGCGGGAGCACGGGGCGGCGATTGCGAAGAAAGTTGCGGAAGCGGATACGGCGGAAGAATTGAAGCGTAACGAAGCGTTGGCGAAGCAAGCGGAAGAAGAAAAGGCCCAAACGAGCGAGGCGCTTATGGCAGAAATTGCGCCCCCGGTGAAGGTGTAGGATGCATACCCTAAAAGAAAAACAAAAAAATTGAAAAAGGGACTTTCCAAACCAGTCTGCTTGTAGCAGAATATGGTAACAAGACGTTTAATAGCGCGTGGCCAAGGATTGGCCATCTCACGGAAGAACGCGTTCACTGCCAGTGGGAGAAGCCGGCGGTGACAAGGTCAAGGAGCGACCCATGGCGAAGACCCACACGACCACCGAAAAAGTACAGCAAGACATCAATGATGTCTGGCGTGCCTTCAAGAAGCAAAGCTCGGAAGAGCGGCGCAACTTGTTGATGCTCGAATACTTGCCGATGGTCAAGTACAACGCCGAGCGGATCTACCAGAAGCTGCCGGATGAAGTGGAGCTGGATGATCTGATGCAGGCGGGGATCTTTGGGTTGAAGGACGCGATAGAGTCATTCGATCTGGAGCGGGGGGTGAAGTTCGAGACGTATTGCGCGCCGCGTATTCGCGGGGCGATCCTGGATGAGTTGCGTTCGATGGACTGGGTGCCGCGGTTGGTGCGATCACGTTCGCACAAGCTGGACCAGATCACGAAGCATTTGGAGATGGAGCTGGGGCGGACGCCGACGGAAGATGAAGTGTCGAAGCGGTTGGGGTTGCCGACGGCGGAGTATGACAAGGTGATGAAGGACGCCAAGGCGGTGACGCAGGTGTCGCTGAGCCGGAAGTGGTTCGAGACGGACGGCAGCAAGGATGTGCGGGAGATCGACGTGCTGGAAGACCGGCGGACGACGGACCCGACGGATGAGATTCAGCGGCGTGATTTGAAGAGCCTGATTACGAAAGGCCTGACGCGTGCGGAGCGGCTGATCCTGGTGCTGTATTACTACGAAGAAATGACGATGAAGGAAATTGGTTCGACGCTGGATTTGTCGGAATCGCGGGTGAGCCAGATGCATTCCTCGATCATCATGCGGTTGAAGGCGCAGATGGCGAACAAGGACCGGGAGTTTGTGAGCGACGCGGAGTAATTTTTTCGATACCTGTACTTATATTCATTATTAGTGATCGAAATTGATGAGACAGCCGGCGAAGATGCCGGCTGTTTCTTTGCGCGGGGTGTTGAGGGAAGCAGGAAAGCGCGAAGATTGGATTGGCTTGGGGGGAAGATTTAACCACGACGTTACGAAGGCACGAAGATGACGGGGAGAACTATCCACAAAAGACACTAAAGACACGAAATTGGATTTGGTTTTTTGGGTGCGGAGGGTGCATGTGAATGGTGGGGCGGTGAGGGTGGCGGAAGGGATTGGTTTTTTTTAGAGACGAGGAAGACGGCACGACGAAAGGACGGAACAACGAAGCAGCGACGATGATTAAGGACTATGAAGATGATGACTTTGACGGTGGCGTTTTTTTATTGACGACGACGATACGATGGGACGACGACGGTTACGGGATGGAGAGAAGGAGGGGGTGTTTGGGGGTGGGGTGGGCTGGATACAATGAGGGGGTGATAAGCAAGGGAGGAGATATTTTGCGGGCTCTTGCGGGTTATGTGTTGAGATTTGCGCCGGTTATTTTGCCAAGCATTTTTGTGCTTGGGGTGGTGGTGGGTTTATCCTGGGAATTGGGGAAATATCCAAGTGGTGAGAATGTGGTATTTGCGGCAGGGGCCTCGATTATTTGCGGGGTTGCGCCGGTGTCCTTTTTGGTGGGAATTGTTTTTTTGGTGATGGATATTTTTCGGCCGGCGGTTTGGAGGCAGATGATTGCGGTACATGTTCTTTTGAGTTGTGTTGTGGTATTGGCGGGTTGGTTTTATGGGAGGGGGATCGTTTTTTAGGTGGGGGAAGGGTTAGGGAAGAGGACGAGGTCGTAGAGGCGGGAG
The DNA here is from genome assembly GCA_038248985.1 of Phycisphaerae bacterium. Classification (GTDB taxonomy): domain Bacteria; phylum Planctomycetota; class Phycisphaerae; order WQYP01; family WQYP01; genus JBBRWV01. The sequence goes on along the minus strand of JBBRWV010000011.1, from coordinate 32,803 downwards.
TTGTTGCGGGAGGTTTCGATGAGGAAGCCGTGTTTGGAGGGGGTGATGGAGTTGATGGTGCCGGTGAGGCCGGTGAGGAAGTGGGGTTGGAGTGTCCAGGGGAGTTGGGAGTTGGCGGGCAGCGGGGGTTGGGGGCGGGTTTGGGGGAGCGGGGGCGGTGGGGGTCAGGCGGGCGCATTGGCCCCCGGTCATTGACCGAGGGCTAAAGTTTTTTGGGTGGCTTGGAGGCGGTCGAGGACGAGTTGGTGCAGAGTCTGCCGCAGAGTTGGTTGACGACTTTGAGGCCGACGTCGTGGAGGAGTTTGACAAGGGGGGGGTGTGTTAAGGGGAGGCGAATTTGTTTTGGAGGAGGGAGAGGGAGTTGAAGAGGACGTGGAGGGAGATGGGGGCCCAGAGGGAGCCGGTGCGTTCGTAGAGGTAGCCGAGGCCGAGGGCGAGGACGAAGAGAGTGGGGAAGGCTTCGGGCTGTTGATGGATGAGGGTGAAGAGGGCGCTGGTGAGGAGGATGGCGAACCAGCGGCGAGCGGGGGAAGGGGCGGAGGTGAGAGGGGAGGCATCGGGGAGGGCGGAGAAAAGAGGGAAGCCGTGGCGGCGGGGGAAGGAGCGGGTTTGGATGAGGGCGGATTGGAGGAAGCCGCGGAAGAAGAATTCTTCGGAGAGGGGTGCGAGGATTGCGGCGTTGAGGATGAGGAGGAGGTTAAGGAAAAGCGGGGGGCTTTCGCGGAGGGACTGGAGGACGGGGTGGAGATTGGGCGGGCGATGGAGCCAGTGTTCCATGAAGTAGGCAGTGGCGATGTTGGCGAAGAGGAGGGGTGCGAGGATGATGGCGAGGGCGAGGAGGGCGTGGAGGAAGGAGCGGGGGAGTTTGCGGAGGTTCAGGCCGAGGGGATCGGTGTGGCGTGGGGCGAGGGTTTGGGTGATGAGGAACATGACGGTGATGATGAGGAGTGCGGCGAGGCCGGTGATGAGTTGGAGGGAGAGGTCGGTGGGTGAAGGGAGGTTTGCGGGGGCGGTGGTGGTGGTGGAGAGGTTGTGGAGGGCAAGGACGACAATTTGGGCGATGATGAGGACGGCCATGTATAATGCGAGGACGGCTGCGACGTGGAGGATCGAGAGGGCGCAGGCGCGCGTGGGCGCGGCTTGGAGGCCGGTGGAGCGGAAGACGCGCAGGCGGACGAGGAGGACGAGCGAGAGGATGGAGAAGGCGGAGAGGCCAGCGACGAAGGCGATGGTTAGTAGATCAGGAATGTTTTAACTCCGGAAGGGTGTATGTCGATACCGGATATCTTGCAGCAAATTGTGGAAACAAAGAAGCGCGAAGTGGGGGAGGCGAAGGCGCGGGTGGGGTTGGAGGAGTTGAAGGGGCGGTGCGCGGAGGTGGAGGGGCCGCGGAATTTTTTTGCGGCGTTGGCGAAGGATCCGGAGGGGCTGGTGAATGTGATTGCGGAGATCAAGCGGTCATCGCCGAGCGCGGGGACGATGAAGGTGGATTTTGATCCGGTGGCCATGGCGAGACTTTATCATGCGGCGGGGGCCGATGCGCTGAGCGTGCTGACGGACGAGGAGTATTTTGGGGGGAAGCTGGAGTACATTGCGGCGGTGAAGGCGGCGGTGCCGCTGCCGGTGCTGCGGAAGGATTTCATTATAGATCCGTACCAGGTGTACGAGGCGCGGGCGGCGGGGGCGGATGCGATTTTGTTGATTGCGGAGATACTGGGGGATTCGCTGATGATTGACTTGCAGATATTGGCGACGGAGTTGCGTCTGACGACGCTGATCGAGGTGCATGAGCTGGACAGTTTGCTGCGGGTGCGATCGACGATTGGATTTCCGCTGCGGAGCTACAGTTTGCTGGGGATCAACAATCGGGATTTGCGGACATTCAAGGTGGATTTGAATACGACGGTGCGGTTGGCGGAGTTTGTGGAGGACAAGCAGATTTTGGTTTCGGAGAGCGGGATCCGGGACAAGATGGATGTGCAGAAGATGCAGGGGGCGGGAGTGCGGACGCTGTTGATCGGGGAGACGCTGATGCGGAGCGGGGATGTGGGGGGGACGATGGCGAATTTTAAGGGGATATTTCGGAAGAGTTAGGGGGGACGATGATTGAACCATGAAGGTACTAAGACACGAAGATACGACGACGTTTTTTTTATTTTTGATGGACGACGACGGCGTGGGGCGGATTTTATTCTTCGCCGAAGCGGGAGTTGATGAGTTGTTCGAGTGCGTCGAGGGCGGCGGAGGCGTCGTCGCCTTCGGCGACGACTTTGAGGGCGGTGCCGGCGGTGGCAGCGAGCATCATCATTTGCATGATGGATTTTCCGTCGACGACCTGGTCGCTTTTCCAGACTTTGATGGCGGCTTGGAATTGGTTGGCGACATCGACAAATTGCATGGCGGGGCGCGCGTGGAGGCCAAGCTTATTTTGGATGGTGACTTGTCGATCCATGACGGGCATCGGTAGGTTCTTTTAATACGTGAGGAGACAGTGTTCAAGCCCGTACGGTCGGGCGGGTCAGCGGGTGGTGCCGGTCTGGTCGGCTTCATCGAGCAGGTCGACGATCTTGGCCTGGGTGTCGGCTTGGCGGAGGAAGCGACGGAAGGTGTCCTGTTGAAGATTGCGGAAGATATTTTCCATGGCCTGGAGGTGGCCGTCGGGTTTGTCGGCGGGGGAAAGGAGGAGGAAGACGGAGTAGACGGGGGCCTGGTCGAGGGCGGCGAAGTCGACGCCGACGGTGGAGCGGCCGATGGCGCCGACGCGTTTTTTGAGGGCGGCATGTTTGACGTGGGGAACGGCTACGCCTTTGCCGAAGCCTGTGGAGCCGATTTTTTCGCGGTCGATGATGGATTTGACGATGGCATCGACGTCGGTGGCGTGGATGGCTTTGGCGGCGGCGAGAGCGTTGACGAGTTCGCGGATGACGCCGTCGCGGTCGTGGGCTTTGAGTTCGGGGAGGATGGCATCTTTAACGATGAAGTCAGCAAGTTTCATGAACACCTCAAACAAACAAGAGAATTCCGGCGTGCTGAAGCGGGCAGTCAAGCGGGGGGCCAGAGCACGGGAACGGGGTCAAATTAACCGGGGTGCTTGCGATTGCGGTAGCGATCTTTGTGGGCGGTGAGTTGAAGTTGAGCTTTGTGGACGGCCTGATCGATGCAACCATAAAGGTCTTCGCTCTCGTGGGAGGCGACGAAGGTATTTTTATGTTCGGTTTTGATGACGAGTTCGGCCTTTTTGTGTTTGGCCTCGGAACCGTCAAGGATTACTTCGATGCCTTGGATGAGATCGTAATACTTGGTTAATTTTCCAGCTTTTTCCTCGGCGTATTGCTTGATGGCCGGCGTGATGTCCAAGTGACGTCCGCTGATAGTAATGACCACGTTTCTCTCCAGAGGGCGTAATTGCCCGTATTGAGTGTAGGGGAGTAATCGAATCGGAAGTTAAAGGTAGCGGTGTGGGTGGTGAGCGTCAAGGAAGTCAGTGGAGTTTTGGGTCCCGTAAGCAGGTGAATGGGGGCAGAGGGTGGTTACATGCCTCCGACGCGGGGGGCGATGAAGGCGTTGTCGTGTCCGGGGATGATGACGTCGGCGATTTCGAATAGTTCGGCGAGGGAGTCTTTGGCGGCGGAGAGGTCGAAGGAATCGGGGAAGACCTGTCCGGCGGAGAAGTGGGCGGCGGTGGGGACGGCGTCGCCGGCGACGATGGTGGTGCGGGTGGGTTCGGAAACGATGAGGCCGCACTGGCCGGGGGTGTAGCCGAAGAGGGGGAAGAGTCCGACGTTTTCGGCGAGTTCATCGGGGGCTTCGAGGGTGCGTTTGAGGAGTGATTGTTCGTGGAGGATGAGTTTGTCGACGGGTTCATTGTGGCGTGCGGCGTTGTCGGCGGCGGCTTCGAGGGCGTCGCCGGCGGCCTGGATTTCGAGGGGGTGCATCCACCAGAGGGCGGAGGAGAAGGATTCGAGGGCGCGGCGATGGATGGGGCGCCAGTTGGTGAGGAAGATGTGGGTGATGTCAGCGGGCTTGATGCCGGCGCGTTCGAAGAGGCGTTGTTCGAGGGGGTGTGCGGGGAGAGAGGGATCGACGAGGATGTTTAGGGGTTTGGCGTGTTCATCGACGGTGCGGATGAGGGTGGTGGTGGCGTGACTGGTGCGGACGGGGAGGCGTTCGCTCCAGAGGGGATTTTTGCTGAGGGTGCCGATGCTGATGACGATGATTTCCATGGATATTCCTTATGAGTTTTGAGCCGTGCAGTATAGCGTGGGGCGGGGAGGGGTGGGGATATTACGGTGTCCAGGGGTAATAGGGGAGGGTGGCGTTGGGGGAAGCGGAGGAGGAGGAGGGCGCGATTTCGACGAAGCCATCGGACTGGGCGGCGGAGACGATGTCGCCGGAGCCTTGGGTGGGGAGGAGGGAGGCTTGGCCGGGGGCGGTGAGGCGGACGGGGCGGTAGAGCCAGAGTGGGGAGATGTCGGGAACGGGATTGGCGAGGGTGACGGTGGGCGCGGCGGGATCGAAGAGGGCGAGGCCGGCGAGGCGGCGTAGGATGATGGAGGCGAAGCGTCGGGCGGTGACGAGGACGGAGACGGGATTTCCGGGGAGGCCGAGGATGGGTTGGCCGCGGGAGGTGAGGGCACCGAGCAGGGGTTTTCCGGGTCGTATGGGGAGGCCGTGGAAGATGGTTTGGGCGGAGAGTTGGGCGATAGCGATTTGGGCGAAGTCACGGTCGCCCATGGAGACGCCGCCGGTCATGAGTACGGCGTCGGAATTTTCGAGGGCGTTTTCGAGGGCGTGGATGGTGGCGGGGAGGTTATCGGGGATATGGTGAGTGGCGAGGCAGTGTATCCAGGGGAAGGCGGCAAGGAGGGAGGCGAGGGCGGGTCCGTTGCTGTCGCGGAGTTGCCAGGGTTGGGGTTGAGCGGAGGTGGGGAGGAGTTCGTCGCCGGTGATGAGGAGGGTGACGCGGACGGGTTGGAAGACACGGATTTGAGAGAGGCCAAAGGAGGCGCAGAGGCCGGCGACGGGGGGTGTGATTTCGATTCCGGGTTGGAGGATGGTGGCGCCGATTTTGGTGTTCTCGCCTTGGCGGCGGATGTTTTGGCCGGGTTTGGCGGCGAGGTTGGGGGGAAGGAGGATGGCGCTGGATTGTTCGATGACGTCTTCGCGGCGGAGGACGGCTTGGGCACCGGTGGGGAGGGGAGCGCCGGTGACGATGTGGGCGGCGGCGGCGAGGGGTAGGGGGATGGGGGGTTGGCCGATACGGGCGTGGGCGGAGACGGGAAGGAGGCCGGGGTGGAGATCGGCGAGGCGGACGGCGTAGCCATCCATGGAACTGACGTCGAGGGGTGGGCTGGGGCGATCGGCGAGGATATTCTGGGCGAGGATGCGGCCGTGGGAGAGGGGCAGGTCGAGGGTTTCGAGGGAGACGGGGGAGAGTCGCTGGGCGAGGCGCAGGAGGATATCGGTGGGGGAGGGCGAGGGGTGGGCGGGTTGGGGGAGGTTGGTGGTGGTCATGGGAATCTCATGAGTGTGCTGTTGGCGGATCAGTTTGGCAGCATCGGCGGTTGGACGCAACGCTCAGGAGGCGGGAATTGTGGAGGGGTCGTTTACGGAAGGCATTATTGCTAGGATGGACGACCCCAGCGAGAGGGGCGGGAGCGCGGCGCAGGCTGGTTGCCGGCTGATGGATGGAACGCCCAAGGAGTTTCGGATGATTGATGTGAGCGTGTTGTACAGCGGGCTGGAGACGCCATCGACGCCGCACCGGTATGGGCGGAAGATCACGCAGATTGAACCGCCGGAGCATCAGCGGATGGCGGTGGCGCGGTCGGCGCAGGAGCGTCGGCCGATCGTGGTGTGGAATTTGACGCGGACGTGCAACTTGAAGTGCGTGCATTGCTACACGAGTTCGGAGGCGATGAAGTATCCGGATGAGCTTTCGACGGAGCAGTGCAAGGAAGTTTTGCGGGATTTGGCGGAGTACAAGGTACCGGCGGTGTTGTTTTCGGGCGGGGAGCCGATGGTGCGGCCGGATTTGTTTGAGTTGGCGACGTATGGGCGGGGACTGGGATTGCATGTGGTGTTGTCGACGAATGGGACGCTGATCGCGCAGGAGACGGCACAGCGGTTTAAGGAGTTGGGGTTTGCGTATATCGGGATTTCGCTGGACTCGGCGACGGCGGAAGTGCATGACGAGTTTCGCGGGATGAAGGGGGCGTTTGAGCGGACGATGCGAGGTTTCCGGCATTGTGTGGAGGTGGGGCAGAAGGTGGGATTGCGGTTGACGTTGACGCGGCATACGTCGGGGGATTTGGAGCGGCTGTTTGATTTTATTGAGAAGGAGGGAATTGATCGGGCGTGTTTTTATCATCTTTGCCCGGCGGGGCGCGGGAAGAGTTTGCTGTCGCTGAGTCATGAGGAGTCACGGCGGGCGGTGGATACGATTATTTCGCGGAGTGATGATTTTGTGAAGCGGGGGAAGCGGATTGAGATACTGACGGTGGATAATGCGTGTGATGGGCCGTACCTTTATTTGCGGATGTTGAAAGAGAATCATCCGCGGGCGGGGCAGGTGCTGGAGATGCTGAAGTGGAATGGGGGGGCGCGGTATTCGTCAGGGGTGGGGATTGGGAATATTGATTTCAAGGGGAACGTGCATGCGGATCAATTTTCGATGTACCGTTCTTTTGGGAATGTGAAGGAACGGAAGTTTTCGGAGATATGGCGGGATACCTCGGACCCGATCATGGCGGGTTTGAAGAATCGATTGGCGTTGCTGGAGGGGCGATGCGGGACGTGCCGGTTCAAGGAGGTTTGCGGGGGATCATTGCGGGCGCGGGCCGAGATCATGACGGGGAACCCGTGGGCGGCGGAGCCGGAGTGTTATTTGACGGATGAGGAGATCAGCGGGGAGATGATTGTGGGTGTGGCGGCGAAACCGGAGGGGGAGATGAGCGGGCAGGGGATGAGTGGGGCGCGGATATAGACAGAGCCTAGATTTTTGAGGGGGATCAGGTGGGGCGGTTTTTCATGCGGGTGGGGAGGAAATCGCAGTTGGGTTCTTCGGCGAGGTAGTTGCCGGTTTCGGCGAAGGCGCGGGCGCGACAGCCCATGCAGACTTTTTTGTATTCGCAGAGGCCGCACTTGCCTTCGAGAGAATCTTCGGAGCGCATGTTGGCGAAGATTTGGCTGTGGCGCCAGATGCGGGGGAAGGGGGTGGTGGTGACGTTGCCGGAGGTGAGGGGGAGGTAGCCGCAGGGGAAGACTTCGCCGGTGTGGGAGACGAAGCAGATGGATTGACCGGCGAGGCAGCCTTTGGTCATGGCGGTCATGTCGGAGTGGCCGGCGGGGTGGGTGCCGGGATGGGCGGGAGGATGGGCCATGGATTTGTGGGGGTGGGCGGAGGGGGGGAGAGGTTGGCCGTCGGCTTTGGCGCGTTGGCGCATGATGCGAAAGTAGTGGGGGGCGCAGGTGGCTTTGAGGTGGATTTTGCCTTCGAGGCTGCGGTCGTAGATCCAGTTGAGGGCTTCTTCGTATTCGGCGGAGTCGAGCATGATGGACTGGGGCAATTCCATGCCGCAGCCGACGGGGACGAGCATGAACATGTGGAGGGCATCGGCACCGAGGGAGAGGGCGAGCTGGTAGGTTTGGTCGAGTTTGCGGAAGTTGTGACGGGCGACGGTGCTATTGATTTGGACGGAGATGCCGTACTTGCGGAGGGTGCGCATGCCGGCGACGGATTTATCGAAGGCGCCGGGGCCGCGGAATTGGTCGTGGGTTTCGGCATCGGGGCCATCGAAGCTGATGGAGACGCGGCGGATGCCGGAATCGACGATGTTGCGGGCGATTTCGTCGCCCATGATGGTGCCGTTGGTGGCGAGTGCGGTGGGGAGGCCGATGCGCCGGGCTTCGCGGGCGAGGTCGAAGATGTCGGGGCGCATGAGGGGTTCGCCGCCGGAGAAGACGAGGATGGGGTGGCCAGTTTCGGGGAGGGTGCGAATGAAGTCGAGGGCTTGCTGGGTGGTGAGGTCATTTTTGGAGAGTTGGTGGGAGACTTCGAGGCGGCGGCAGTGGGAGCATTCGAGGTTGCAGCCGGTGGTGGTTTCCCAGAAGAGGAGGCGGAGGGGTGGCGTGGGGGGGGCGTCGGGCGGCGCGTGTTCAGGGAGGGTGCCGTGAACGGTGACGGGGGTGGTGGTCATTTTTTTTGCTCCGGCTTGGTGCTACTGAAGGAGCGTACCACAGGGAGGCAGCGGAATGGAAATGGGGGCGGTGACCTGAAGGGGGTCATTTTTGGTATGGTAAGGGTATTTCACGGGTGCGGAGTTTTCATGTCGGTAGGAATGCCTGGGCAATTGGATGCGGTGGATCACCAGCTACTCACGATGCTGCAAACGCAGATTCCGTTGGTGTCGCGGCCGTATGGGGCGATCGCGCGGGAGCTGGGACTGACGGAGGCGGAGGTGCTGGGGCGCGTGGGGCGGCTCAAGACCGGAGGAGTGGGGGTGGAGGGGCGGGGCATCATTCGGCAGATCAGCGCGATTTTCGATTCCAAATCATTGGGGTATCGAAGCACGCTGGTGGCGGCGAAGGTCGCGGAGAGAGATGTGGAGGAGGCGGCGCGGATTATTAATCGCCATCCGGGGGTATCGCACAATTATTTGCGGAATCATGCGTACAACATGTGGTACACGCTGGCGGTGCCGCCGGACAGCGTTTTGGGATTGGAAAAGACGGTGGAGATTTTGCATGGGGAGAGCGGGGCGGAAGCGACGCGGATGATGCCGACGCTGAAGCTTTACAAGATTGGGGTGCGGTTCGATCTTTCGGGCGAGGGGGAGGGGGTGATGGGGGGCGGGTACAACGAGGAGAGGCGGCGGCCGGTGCGGGAGCTGACGGCGCGGGAGAAGGATTGTGTGCGTATTTTGCAGCAGGATTTGCCAGCGGAGAGTGCGCCGTTTGAGGCGTGGGCGAAGGATGGGGGGTGTTCTACGGAAGAGTTTCTGGCGGTTGCGGGGCGATTTTTGGCGGAGGGGGTGATGCGGCGATTCAGTGCGGTGATCCGGCATCGGGAGGCGGGGATATCAGCCAATGCGATGGGGGTGTGGGTGGTGCCGGTGGAGCGGCAGGATTTGTTTGGTGAAATGGCGTCCGGGTTTTCGGCGGTGAGCCACTGCTACCTGCGGCAATCGTATCCGGATTGGCCTTACACGATTTTTACGATGGTGCATGCGCCGACGAAGGAGCAGTGCGAGGTGGGTTTGGCGGAGTTGTCACGCAAGAGCGGGATTGGGGAGTATGCGGCGTTGTATTCGACGCGGGAGTTCAAGAAGATTCGCGTGAAATACTTCCTCAAGGATGTGGCGGAGTGGGAGTCCTTGGCGGGGGGCCGGTGAGGGGGCGGGCAATTTTGGAGGGCGGGCGAGGGGAAGGGGGCAGGGGCGTCTTGACGCATGAAGGCCGGGGCAACATACTGGTCTGATTCACCCGGCCTTTTACTGGTCGGAGACCCCACCATTGCAGAAGGAGATGGCAATGCTCCCGGATCGCACGGATGCTACACGTTGGTTTATTCTGGCTTGGGCTTTGTTGGTAACGCCGTTGTGGGCGCTCACTGTGACGGAGCCGACCACTGCGCCGGCGGCGAGTGCGGCGACGGCGCCGACAGCGGAAGCGCTGGCGGTGACGCAGCCGTTTGTGGCGACGATTCAGGCGGATAAGGTGTATGTGCGTTCGGGGCCGGGGACGGTGCATTATGAGATGGGGCAGCTTTCGAAGGGGGACTTGGTGCAGGTGGTGGGGGCGCGGCAGGGGTGGTACCAGATTTTGCCACCGAACGGCAGCTACTGCATGATCGCGAAGGAATTTGTGGAGACGGAGGCGGATGGGAAGTCGGGAACGGTGAAGGCGGATTATGTGAATGTGCGTGCGGGCAGTGCGATTTATCCGACGCGCGATCCGTATTCGGTGTTGAGCGTGGCGCGGAAGGGGACGAAGCTGAGCATTTTGGGGAGCACGGAGAAGTTTTATAAGATTGCCCCGCCGGAGCGTGCGTTGGTATTTGTGGCGGCGCAGTTTGTGAAGGCAGCGGAGGCGGGGGTGGAATACAAAATTCCGGCGATGAAATATCCGGCGGGGGTGACGGGGATTGGCGCGGATACGGTGACAACGGTGGTTTTGCCGGCGGCGCAGACGATTGAGATTTTGCCGGCAGGGACCGGGACGGGTGTTCCCGGTGGGGATGGGAAAACGGCGGAGGGGACGGGGGCGACGGATGCGGCGACGACGCAGAAGACGATTGAGTTGGCACCGCCGAAGTCGCTGACCGAGGGCGCGTATGCGAAGTTCAACGAGCTCAACGGCCGGTTGGAGAAAGAACTGCGGAAGGGGTTGATGGAGCGGGATTACGAGACGCTGCTGAAAGATTACAAGGCGTTGCTGGTGACGGCGGATTTGCCGGCGTCGGTGAAGCAGGGGACCGAGGCGCGGGTGAGTGCTTTGGAGAAGATGCAGGCGGTGCAGAAAGAGGGGAAGGCGCAGACGGAGACGAACGCGGCGATTGCGGCGGAGTCGAAGGCCTTGCAGGAGCAGTACGAGGCGGCGCGGAAGGCCGTGGAAGCGTATGAGAATTCGGCACCGTACCTGGCGGAGGGGATTTTGAAGACTTCGACGGCGGCGACGAGCAAGTACGCGGTCTACAATCCTGCGACGGGCCGGGTGGTGGCGTATGTGGATCCGGAATCGGAAGTGGATGTTTCGAAGGCGCTGAATTCGTACGTGGGCATTCGCGGCAACACGATTGGCAAGACGGGTTCGGAGGTGAGCATTGTGCGGGTGAAGAGCCTGACGATGCTGCCGGAGCCGAAGTTGCCGACGAAGTCGGCGAATTGATTTTCCGGGACGCGTTTTTCGTAGGGATAATTTTCGACTTAGGGGGATATCGTTGTTGATGCGCTGCGCCGTGGAATGAATCGGGGCGGGGTACTGGAAACGGGCGTATTGGACCTGTACGATTGAGTGCTATGCAAAAAGCGACCAATATTGTCTGGCATGCGGGAAGCGTGACACCGGAAGCGCGGCAGGAAATTACGCGTGTGAAGCCGGCGGTGATCTGGTTGACGGGGCTATCGGGGTGTGGGAAGTCGACGCTGGCGATGGCGGTGGAGGCGATGCTGGTGGAGCGGGGGCATTTGGCGTACGTGCTGGACGGGGACAATGTGCGTCACGGACTGAACAAGAACCTGGGGTTTTCCAATGAGGATCGGGCGGAAAATGTTCGGCGGATTGGGGAGGTGGCGAAGCTGTTTGTGTCGGCGGGGGTGATGATGATCAGCAGTTTTATTTCGCCGTTCCGGAAGGATCGGGATGCGGTGCGGAAGCTGCTGGAGCCGGGGCAGTTTATTGAGATATTTGTGGATGCGCCGATCGAGGTGTGCGAGGCGCGGGATCCGAAGGGGCTGTATAAGAAGGCGCGGGCGGCGGTGGTGGCGGGGAAGGGGCTGGATTTTACGGGGATCGATTCGCCGTATGAGGTGCCGCTGACGCCGGAGCTGCATTTGCGATCGGACCGGCAGCCGGTGGAGGCGTTGGCGGGCGAGGTGCAGGCGTATTTGCGGGATCACGGTCATTTGATGGCGGGGGCATGATGTTTGTGGATTTGCATACGCATTCGACGGCCTCGGACGGGACGTTTTCGCCGACGGCGTTGATCCGGGCGGCGAAGGATGCGGGGCTGGCGGGGATAGCGTTGACGGATCATGACACGGGCAATGGGTTGCGTGAGGCGGCGGAGGAGGCGGAGCGCCTGGGGATACGGTTTGTGCCGGGGATCGAGATTTCAGCGGATTTTCCGAATCCCGGGACGCTGCATATTTTAGGGCATTTCATGGAGATTGATTCGGCGGCGTTGAAGAAGATGTCGGGGTTGTTGATGGATGCGCGGAACGAACGCAATCCGCGCATCATCGCGCGGCTGAACGAGTTGGGGTGCAAGATCACGATGGGGGATGTGGAGGCGGTGGCGCGGGGCAAGGTGGCGGCGGGGAAGCCGGTGGTGATTGGGCGGCCGCACATAGCGCAGGCGCTGGTGAATGCGGAGTGCGTGGCGACGACGAAGCAGGCGTTTGATGTGTATTTGGGGACGACGGGCTCGGCGTATTTTGACAAGGAGCGGCTGACGCCGCGGCAGGCGATCGAGTGCATTCATGAGGCGGGCGGCTTGGCGACGGTGGCGCATCCGGTGCAGTTGCGGTGTGAGAATCCGGCGCATTTGACGACGGTGATCAATCATCTGACGGAGGCGGGGTTGGATGGAATCGAGGTGTGGCACAGCGATCACAATGAGCAGACGAGCGCGTTCATGCTGCAACTGGCGAAGAAGTACAATTTGATACCGACGGGGGGGTCGGATTTTCACGGGCAGCACAAGGCGGACGTGATTTTGGGGCGGGGGCGGAATAATGTGAAGGTGCCGGTGGAAGTGCTGGATCGTTTGGAAGCGGAATGGAAGCGTCGCCGTCATGCGGCGTACGTGTAAGAAGATGTCGACAAGTGAGCCGATCAATCTCGAGGAAGTGAACGCGAAGCTGGAGGGTGCTGCGCCGGGGGAGATTGTGCGTTGGGCGGCGGAGACGTTTGGGGCGCGACCGGGGGGGCTGATCATGACGAGTTCGTTTGGGGCGGAGAGCATGTGCACGATTCACCTAGCGGTGTCAGTGATGCCGCGAATGAAGATCGTGGTGGTGAACACGGGGTATCTTTTTCCGGAGACGCTGGGGTTTATGGAGGCGATGCGGAAGCGTTTTGATTTGAACGTGTGGGAGTTTCATACGCGGAACGATCCGGTGGTATGGTTGAGCGTGAACGGGGAGCCGGATCCGCGGGAGCGGAGGAATGTCGATGCGTGCTGCGCGGCCAATAAAAATTCGGTGCTGGACCGGGCGATGAAAGATCTGGCGCCGGCGGCGTGGGTGCGGGGGGTGCGGGCAGATCAATCGGATACGCGGGCGAAGATGCAGGTGGTGCAGTGGAGCAGCCGGAACAACTGCCACGCGGTGTCGCCGATTTTGCGGTGGTCGTCGCGGGAAATCTGGCAGTACATGAAGCTGCATGACCTGCCGTACCATCCGCTGTTTGAGAAGGGATACGTGTCGATCGGGTGCAACCCGTTGACATGCACGCGGGCGGCGGGGGATGGGGATGATGCGCGATCAGGGCGTTGGGCGGGGATGGGGAAGGATGAGTGCGGGATTCATCTGGATACGGGCGCGGGGATTTGAGGGATGCTGATTTGAGCGATCCTATCGGACGTGGCGCGGGGGCCATTTCGGTGAGCGGTGGGGTGCTAAAAGATCCATCCGACAAAACATCGGAGTGACTATTTTTTGCTCAGGTCGCGGTCGGATTCTACCGTTGATAGGGGAGACACCTTGTCGCTCATGCGGTGGTCCACCTTGGGGCGGAAAGTCCGCCTCGACCGCTTTAGAATTTCGGAGGTCCAGTGCTTCGAGTGCTCGTACGTCAGGCTCGCCCAGGGATGACCCTTGCCCGCGCGGTGATCAATCCGCGTTATCCGGATACCACGCTACTGTCCGCTGGATACACGTTGAATTCGCCGGAGATTGCGCGGCTGCATGAGATCGGCGTATACGATTTGTGGGTGGATTATCCGGGGCTGGATTTTCTGGATGAAATGATTTCGCCGCGGCTGTCGGTTTCGCAGCAGCGTTTGTGTGAGACGTTGAAGTCGTCATTTCATCACCAAGCGCAGCAATCGGAATCGGCGCTGCCGATATTTCAGTACAAGGATGTGGTACGCGAGCTGGTGGAGTCGATTCTGGAATCGGCGAGTTCGATGCCGTTCATGACGGATCTGGCGGGGGTGGATGATTCGTTGCTGCGGCACAGTTCGGAAGTGTGCGTGCTGGGGGTGATGCTGGGATTGAAACTGGATGCGTATATTGTGGACCAACGGCGGCGGATTGCGGGGCACGTGGCGAAGGATATCGTGAACCTGGGGATCGGGTGCATGCTGCATGACATCGGAGAACTGCAGTTGCCGGAGAGGCTGCGCGAGTCGCGGCGGCTGGAGGGGGATGAATCGGTGGAGTGGAAGCAGCATGTGACGCTGGGTTACAAGGCGGTACGGGGGCAGTTGGAGCCGTCGGCGGCGAACGTGGTTTTGCACCATCATCAGCATTTTGACGGCACGGGATTTCCGGTGGTGGAAACGACGGACAGCACGCAATGTGCTTCGCAGATCCATGTATTTGCGCGGATCGCGATGGCGGCGGACATGTTCCAGCATTTGCTGGTGCGCGACGGGATGAACTATCCGACGGTCAGCGGGTTGTGGCGGGTGCAGCAGCGGCAGTACCGGTCGTGGTTTGACCCGGTGGTGCTGGCGACGTTGCTATCGGTGGTGCAGCCGTTCCTGCCGGGGATGGTGGTGCAACTGACGGATCGTCGATTTGCGATTGTGTCGCGCGTGCACGAGCAGGCCCCGTGCTATCCGGAGGTGCAGGTGCTTAACAACCTGGACTTGATGAGCAAGGAAAATACCAGTGGGGAGCGGGAGACGGTGGATTTGTCGATGACGCAGGAGCTGGCGATTCAAGGGGTGGACGGGTTTGAGGTGAGCAAATACCTGTACGGGCCGCGGCGCGTACACGTGAAATTAAAGACTGTGGCGACGGTTTTCTCGTGAGCGGGATCTCGCGTCATTGACGATTACGCGATGGCCAGTTCGGGATGTTCGAGCGCGACGCGGAGATGCGGGAGCGGGAACTGGCGGGTGAATTCCTCTATTTCTCCGCGGATGGTGTCGAGGGTGGCGGCCTCGCCGGCGCTGGAGGCGGCGCGATCGAACCAGGCGGCGACAAGTTTCATGTCCTCTTCCTTGAGGCCGCGGGTGGTGAGGGCGGGGGTGCCGACGCGGATGCCGGAGGTTTCCATGGCTTTGCGGGTGTCGTAGGGCACCATGTTTTTGTTGACGATGATGCCGGCGGTTTGAAGCCAGAGTTCGACGGCGGCACCGGTGAGGTTGGCGTCTTTGCCGCGGAGGTCGATGAGCATGAGGTGGTTGTCGGTGCCGCCGGTGACGAGGCGGTAGCCGCGATTGAGGAATTCGTCGGCGAGGGCCTTGGCGTTTTTGACGACTTGGCCGGCGTAGGTTTTGAACTCGGGTTTGAGGGCTTCACCGAAGGCGACGGCCTTGGCGGCGATGATGTGCATGAGGGGACCGCCCTGGAGGCCGGGGAAGACGGCGGAGTCGATTTTTTTAGCCCAGTCGGCCTTGCACATGGTCATGCCGCTGCGCGGGCCGCGGAGGGTTTTGTGGGTGGTGGTGGTAACGAAGTCGGCGAAGGGTACGGGGGAGGAGTGATGGCCGGTGGCGACGAGGCCGGCGATGTGGGCGATATCGGCCATGAGGAGGGCACCGACTTCTTTGGAGATTTCGGCGAAGGCGGCCCAATCCCAGGAGCGGGGGTAGGCGCTGGCACCGGTGATGATGAGTTTGGGTTTGTGTTCGAGGGCGACTTTGCGGACATCGGCCATGTCGATGCGTTCGGTCTGCTGGTTGAGGATGTAGTGGACGGCTTTGAACCATTTGCCGGACATGTTGACGTTCTTGCCGTGGGTGAGGTGGCCGCCGTGGTCGAGGTGGAGGCCCATGATGGTGTCGCCGGGGGTGAGGGCGGCGAGGAAGACGGCTTGGTTGGCTTGTGAGCCGGAGTGGGGTTGGACGTTGACATGATCGCAGCCGAAGAGTTGTTTGGCGCGGTCGCGGGCGAGGTTTTCGACGACGTCGACGAACTGGCAACCGCCGTAGTAGCGACGGCCGGGGTAACCTTCGGCGTATTTGTTGGTGAGGGGAGTGGCGGCGGCGGCCATGACGGCGACGGAGACGTGATTTTCAGAGGCGATGAGCTCGAGGGTGGATTCCTGGCGGGATTGCTCATCACAGATGGCTTTCCAGAGGGAGGGGTCGGATTGGGCGATGGGGTTCATGAAAAGGTCCTTAGAAAGGGAAGAGTCCGCCCACGCGCAAGGCTGCAAGGCGTAAGGAGGCATTATAGCGGTCCGGGGCGGAGTTGCATCTGATTGTGGGGGGTGGGCGGGCGGGTCAGGGGGGGTAGGCGGGGGCGAGGCCGAGGGGATCGGTGACGACGGTGTGGGATTCGTCGGCATAGTTTTGGAACCAGACGCCGGCGGTGGCGCGGTCGTCGGCATTGGGATAGGCGCCATAGGACCAGGCGGGGCCGATGGTGGCGGCGCTGGCGGTGATGGTGACTGGGGCGAGGGTTTCGCCGGGGCCGGCGATGATGGAGAGGGAGGTTCGAGGCCGGGAGACGTGGGTGCGATTGGGCCAGCCGGGGCGGACGGCGTCGAGGCCGGCGATGGGGGAGAAGGCGGAGTCGCCCTTGAGGAGCGGGGTGGGTCGGACGGTGTTGTCATACCAGGCTTCGTAGGCGGCTTCGTTGGTTTTATCCATGCGGGCGCGGCCGATGTTGACGGCACCGGCGACGAGGAGCATGAGGGTGACGAGGACCATGACGGAGAGCAGGAGTTCGATTTCGGCGACGCCGCGGAGGCGGTGGGGAACCGTCGATGAACGCCGGGGAGCGCCGATGGGGCTACGAGGTTTTGAACCACGAAGGCACGAAGGCACGAAGTGGAGATTTTTGTTTTTTAGTTCCATCCGAGGGGTCCTGTTTTGCTTTGAGTTTTTTGTTTTCTAGTGATTGAGAACTTTGTCGAGTGCGGATTGGTTAGAGCTGGTGATGTGGACAGAGTCGAGGAATTCGCGCAGTTTGGGGTTGTTGTCCATGGCACCGGACATGGCGTCGGAGGCGGTGAGGCGGGAGTTCCAATTCCAGCCGCCGCGGGTGGAGAGACGCCAGGGGAGCGGGGGGTTCCATTCGTCGTAGCGGTCGGAAGCGCCGTAGCCGGAGGAGTATTCCATCCAGTTGAAGAGTTCGGCCTGGGAGGTGGCGACGAGGGGATCGGTGGTGAAGCCGGAGAGTTTGGGGAGCCAGACCTTGGGGCTGGAGGTATCAAGGGTGCGAGCGGCGGCGACGAGGGTGAGGTGCTCGTGGCGCATTTCGGGGGTGAGGCCGGGAGTGGGCGGGACGGGGGTTTCAGGCGGTTTGATTTCGTAGGGCCACCAGCGGGCGATCCATTCGACGCCGGCTTTGGGGCCCTGGACCTGGCCGGCGATTCTGGCGAAGGGTTCGAGGTAGGCGAGGCCGGCGCGCCAGCCCTCGCGCCAGACGGGGGAACGGGGGCTGTGGACGGCGCGGGGTGTGCCATTGGCATTGCGCGCGCCGATTTTGTCGCCGTAGTACCAGTTGGCGTAGCCGACGGCGGCGTCGAGGGTGCGGCCGTGGACCCAGTCATAGCAGTGTTGGTAGGCGCTTTGGAATTTGGCGGGGCGGGCCCAATCGGGGACGGGGTAGCGGTCGAATGTTTCGAAGGTGTATTGAGGGGTTTGACCGAGTTCGCGGAGGATTCGGCGGCCGGCGCTTTGGACGGTGTCGGAATAGGTGCGGGAAGCCATGCGGTGGCGGTCGGTGCCGGAGTAGGGATCGTCGGGGTAGGTGGCGTAGTTTCCGCCATCGTAGCGGCGGTCTTCCATGGACATGCGGCCGACTTCTTCGCGGGTGGTTTCGTAGATGATCAGGAGGTTGGGCGGGACGCCGACGGGGACGGCACAGATGGCGTCAAAGACGAGGGTGAGGCGCCAGCGTTCGTCGTCGATACGACTGAGGAGGGTGTGGAGGGAATCGGCACGGCCGTAGCCGATGTCGTTGGAGATACGGTTCCAGAAGTAGCGGTTGAGGGGTGGGCAGAGGATTTCGCCGTCGGTGAAGGAGGGGATTTGCGAGATGACGACGACGGGGTTGCCGGAGTTGGAGAATTGGAAGGTGTAGACGGGTGCGGAGACGCCGCCTTCGGACCAAGGGGCGCGGGGGATGTGGACGTTGGGGATGTTGAGTTCTTCATCGGAACCGTAGGGGCCGAGGGGGGGATTTTCCTGTGGGCCGGTGCCGCCGAGTTCGCGGAGGGGGAGGGTGACGGCGACGTTGCCGTTGGCATCACCGGGGCGGGTGGGGAGAGCGTAGGTGACTTCGGCTTTGAAGAAGTCCTGGAAGGAGCCGCGTTGTTCGTTGACGACGGAGGGGGTGAGGCGGACGATTTCCTGTTGATACTCGAAGATTTGGCGGCGGCGTTCGGGGAAATCACCGGCGGACATGAGGGTGTAGGCGGGAGCGGTGCGGGTGTTGAATTCTTCAAGGATGCTGTGTTGGAGGGGGAGGGAGCGGAGGACTTCGATCATGCAGCGGTCGATGAGATCGAGGCGGAGGGCCTGGTCAGTCGAAACACCGCGGCGGCGGGCGACGATGGCGTCGGCCATAAGTTTTTTGGCGCGGGCTTCTTCCTGGTCGAAGCGTGACTTGAGATTGGCGTAGACGATGGGGACGGCGTTGTAGACGGAGTTGGCGGAGGCGTTTTCGGTAATGACCATATTGGAGGCGGACATCGCATTGAGGGTGCGGGCGGGCCAGAGAGCGCCGGCGTGGGCGGAGGAATCGGCGGCGGTTTGGATGTTCTGGCGTCGGGAGGCGAGGTCGCCGGTGTTCCAGACCATGGCCATCAGACCGAGGAGGGCCCACATGACCATGAGGAGGAGGACGCCGATGTTGCCGCGGTCGTCGTGGTGGAGTTGAAGGAGCGTTTTGCGGAGGGCGTTTTTCATTTGGCACCAGGGGGGGTGAGAAATAACGTGTGGGCGTTAGGTCGTTGCGCGATCATGGGGGACCGCCAGACGGCCAGCCGTTGCCATCGGCGCGGGTGGTGCGGCTGTGAGCGGTGACGACTTTGACGGTGGCGGTGACGGTGCGGTAGTAACCTATTCGGCCGGCGATGGCGGTTTTGGATTGGGTGAGGAGGATGTTGGCGAGGGGAACGGTGAGGGGCATCTGGTAGTTGACGGTGACTTCGATAGGTTGGGCTTCGTTGTCGACGAAGGAGCCGCGGGGGCTGGTCCAGAGGACTTCGGTGGCGTTTTTGGCGTAGGTGAAGCGCGAGGAATAGGAACTGAAAGGCTGAGCGCCGAGATCATTGAGGGCATCTTGAACCTGGGTGCCTTCGGCATCGATGGGAGTGACGGCGGGGGAGAGGGGTGTGAGGGCCATGTAGGCGGCGCGGTAGACGCGATCGGGGCGATCGTCAGAGAGGCTGGTGACCGTAGAGCGTGCGGCGGCTTGGGCGGCTTGTTCGACGACGAGTTTGGCGTTGGCGAGTAGGGCGTACTGGCAGATAATGGCGACGAAGAAGAGGAAGATGGGGAGGCAGAGGATAAAGGTGATGGATGCGGTGCCGCGGTTGTCGCGGAGTCGGGTGTGTAGTTTCGCGGGCGCGGTTTTTAGCCACGAAGGCAAGAAGGCATGAAGTTTTTTGGAGTGGGTGGGCATTTGTTTAGTTTACCATTTCTTGTGGGGTCAGGTGTCAGGAAGGGTTATGCGTCGATGAGGCCGAAGGTGAGGATACGCAGGGGGATGAAGCGGGAGATTGTCACACCGATGGCGAGGGGGACGGCGAGGGGGATTTTTCCGCGGAAGCCTTTATCCTGCACGATGTCGGGGGCTTCTAGGGGCGTCCATTTTTTCAGGCAGACGAGGTCGACAAGTTGTTGGGCGGCGAAACGCAGGACGATATTGAGGCGGCCGGCGACGGCGAGGTTGATAAGGGCGTAGACGGTGGCGATGCAGAGCGCGGAGAGGAGGGCGACGCAGGCGTGGGAGAAGCCGAGGATGGAGGCGATGGCGATGATGAATTTGGAATCACCGACGCCCATGCCGCGAATGGCGACGGAGACGAGGCCGAAGACGGCGGCGGCGGCGAAGCCGAGGAGGGCTTGTTGGGGACCAGCGGCACCGAGCCAGAGATCCAGTTTTTCAAAGCCGAAGAGACGGGCAAGGACGGGGAGGCAGTTGAGGAGAAGGCCGAGGAGGGCGGCGGTGTAAGTCAGGGGGTTGGGGATGCGATTGGTGGCGGCGTCAGAAAGGGCGGCGGTGACGCAGACGATGGCGGCCAAGGCGAACATAAAAAGGCCCGTCGGCTGAATGTTTTCAGCGACGGGCTTGATAGGCAGGAAAAGTGCCGTGGTGGCGAGAACGGCGGAGAAGCTCAGGAGTGTGATCCAGAGGGGAAGCCAAGAAGGGGAACGGAGAGCGGAGGCATCGGGAGGGGAGTCAGGCAAAGCCTGAGGCGCGAGCACGTGTTGAACCGTGTCGGTCATAGTGGTCTCCGATGTGACGCCGCCGGGGCGTGTTACTCGTGGAGTTCCTGCTCGCGGTTCGAGAACCACGTGGCGATTTTGCCCTTGAAGGCGAGGAGGATAATGATGATGGGCAGGGCGATGACGGCGAGGATGAGGACTTTTTCGACGGACATGGCGCCCGAGTCATCATTGTGGAGTTTTCGGAGGATGTTTTGCAGACGTTTCATAGAGTAACTCCGCCTTATAAAAGAGAATTGGAATGTTGAGACATAAAGGATAACGACAAACTTATCGGTTTGTTTCGGATTTTGCAGGTAATTTAAGGGAAGGGGAGCCGCATCGTGAAGGCGAAGCGTTCGGTGTATTTTTTGACCATGTCAATGAAGAAGGGGAGCATGAGGCCGATGGGGAGGACGACGACGGCGAGGATGAGCATGTATTCGGTGCTGATGGCGGCGAGGGTGCGGCGCTTGCGGGAGTTTTTTTTTTCGGTTGGGGATATTCATAGCAAGCTTTCGTGACGGGGTGGGACGTAAGGGGTAAGGAATTTGGGCACCTCTTCATTATATTATATCGGCTAGGCGTCGAGCATAGGTTTTGTCAGGTCCATTTGATTAACGACGCCCTCGAAGCGAAGTTGCTCGAGAGACTTGGTTTTTTCACCCGTCCAGACCAGCATGGGCTCTTCGGTATTTTCGTCAAGACGGAAAATATCGGTAACCTGATAATTATCAGACTTGTCGCCGAACTCGACCTCGCTGATGTGGGTGATGAGGCGGCGGCCGGTGGCGAGGCGGGCGGTCTGGACGATGAGGTCGATCGCGGAGGCGACCTGGCGACGGAGGGCGAAGAGGGGAATGCCGACATCGGCCATGAGGGCCATGGTTTCGAGGCGGTAGCAGGTATCGGCGGGGCTGGAGGCGTGGAGGGTGGTCATGGAGCCGTGGTGGCCCGAGGTCATGGCCTGGATCATGTCAAGGGCTTCGCCGCGGCGGACTTCGCCGACGACGATGCGATCGGGACGCATGCGCAGGGCGGTCACGAAGAGATCGCGCACGGAGATTTGGCCGCGGCCATGGGCGTCGGGCGGGCGGGCTTCGAGCTGGACGACGTGGGGGCGCTGCACCTGAAGTTCACGCGTGTCTTCGATGACGATGATGCGTTCATCTTCACCGAAGCCGTGAGTGAGGACGTTGACGAGGGTGGTTTTGCCGGAGCCGGCACCGCCGGAGACCATGATGTTGCGATGTCCGCGGACGGAGAGGAGGAGGAATTCCATGGCCATGGGGGTGACGGCTTTGCGTTCGAGGAGAAATTCCGGGGTGACGGTGTTGCGGGCGAAGCGGCGGATGTTGATCTGCGTGCCGGTGGAGGCGATGCCGCCGAGAACGATACAGACGCGCGAGCCGTCGGGGAGGCGTCCATCGAGCAGGGGGCGTTCGTCGCTGAGGGGTTGCCCCACAAACTGGGCGATGTTGTTGGCGGCGGCCTGGACGTCGATTTCGGTAGTGAAATGCAGGGGTGTGAGTTCGAGGCGTCCGTGTTTTTCGACGTAGACATTGTGGTGGCCATTGACCATGATTTCGGTGACTTCCGGATCGCGCATGAGGGTCATGACGGGGCCGAGGAAGAATTCGAGGGAGGCTTCGAAGGCGAGGTTGGTGCCCATGCCTAGGCCGACGGCATTGGGGGCGTCAGGATCGGGGGTGAATTTGGGTTTGGGGCGGAGGGCGGGGGTGGAGGGGATACGGGTCATCAATCACCGAGGGGGTTAGAGCTTGCGAAATTCTTTTTCTGTCAGAGTGGATTGTTGCAGTATTTTGCGGAAGGTTCCATTGGGATGGCGAAGCACCAAATGGGAGCCATTTTGGCGAATCTCAACGAAGCCCGCACGTTTCAATCGGGCCAGGATTTCATGCGCTATGTAACGCATGTATACCTCGTGAATGAAGTATATATCGGGTAGTGGGCAACTCCAAATTGCTCAGGGTTTCTGGATATAGACGAGTGTGCCCTGGGGGAGGCCGACGAGGGAGTCGGGGAGGAGTTCGAATTTGTCGTTGACGACGGTGGCGATTTTTACAAAGGATGCGGGTTTGTCGGGGGTGGCGGCGGGGAGCACGACGGAGGCGATATTTCCGGTGATGACGCCGGATCGGGCGTGGAGTTCCCACTGGCCGTTGTCGTCTTTGAGGAGCACGCCGGTGCCGACCAGATCGAGGGTGATGGATTTCCAGAGGGCGGCTTTTTGGTTGGCGAGTTCCTGCTTGACGGAGGCGGCGGTGGGGAGGGATTCCATGGTGGTGCGGAGGGCTTTGCGTGTGCCATCGGTGACTTTTTCGGGATCGATCCAGGAAATGTTTTGGGGTTGCTGGCGGGCGAGTTCGGTAAGGGTTTTGGCGTAAACATCGGAGAGGGCCCATCCGTCGACGACATCCTGGGTTTGGAGGGTTTGCTGGAGCAGAATGGCTTTGACGACGAGGTCCATCTCGGGATTGCGGGCGAGTTTTTCGGCCCAGTCGATGCCGAACGTATCCCAGTTGGATTCGTCGATGGCCTTGATGGCGTCGGCCATGTCTTCGGCGACCTTGGCATGGGCGACGCGCTGGGGTTTTTGGAAGACGAGTTTTTCGGGAGGTTCGACGCTGATCGTGCGGCGCTTGGTGAGATCTTTGGGATCGAGGGCGTCGAAGCGAACCGTGACGAGTTCATTGATGTGCGAGTTGGTGAGGTGGATGTCGCCCATGGTGTAGTAGCGGCGGGTGGTTTTCCCGTCGGTGGTTTCCATGTAGTTGAGATCGGCGAGCATGGGGGTGGCGAGGAGATCGGCGAAGGCGGTTTGCCAGGTGCCTTTGTCCTGCAGGGCTTCGACGGCGCGTTTGAGGTAATCGGAATAGGCGGAGGCGGAGGCGGTAAATGGTGAATCCGGATGGGCGGTGAGGTAAGCGGTGATGGAATCCACGCGGCGCTGGGCGGTGGCCTGGCTGGGGGGGTGGAAACGCTTGCCGAAGGCATTGACCTGAGAGCGCCAGAGTTCGACGGATTTGGCGGCGGGGAGGCGCTCGGCGGCGATTTTGAAATCGGCGGTTTGCGGGGCGGCGGGGAAGCGGAGGATGAAATCATCGAGGGCACGTTTGAGATCATCGGCGGAGAGGGCCGAGACGCGGATGGTTTGCAGGGCCGTGGAGATATCGCGTGTGGCGCCCAGATCAGTGCGTTTTTTGTCGATTTTATCCAGGAGGGACGTGGCGGCGATGCGGGTGTCCTCATCAATGCCGGTGGTATCGGAGAGGCGGCGCAGGGTGCTGCCCATGAGGGTCAGTTTTTGGGTGTTGGCGGTGATTTGCGCGGGCGAAAGGTCGAGGCCGTCAAACTCGGCATTGAGTTCATCCAGACGGTTTTTGACGACCGCCGTGGCACGCGTTTTAAGCGAGGCGAGAAGGCCCGAGAGGCGTGCGTCAAGGGTGGGGATTTTTTTGGACGTATCCACCCAGCCGAGATCGCCTTTGGCGCGACCCTGGCTCAGGCCGTCCTGGAGGGACGTCGCGGCCTGGAGGAGTTCATCCAGGGAGGCGCTGAGATTGGCGGCGACGGGGGCGTAAGTGTTGTCGAGACTTTCGAAAAGAGCGATGACGGTTTTGGCGTTGTTGACATCGGTTTCATGGGTGAGCTTCAGCGATTCGAAGCCTTTCTTGGCGGCGATGATGCGGGGATCGCTGTTAAATTGCGGCGCGAGACGTTCCTGTTCGGCGACGGTTTCAGCGGCCTTGAGCGGATCGCGATCGTCCACGGCGCGCGTGATGCGCGTGGCCCATTGTGAGGACGCGGTGAACTGGGTGTAGAGATAGAAGCCGCCAAAGGAGACGGCGATGATGGCGATCACGAGTCCGGCGATGAGGACCAGGCGGAGTTTGTGTTTGCGTTCGACATTTTTCTGGCGGGAAGCACGGCGATCAGCATAGCGGGCGGTGAGTTCAGGCGAGACAGGCTGGTCGAAATCCTGAAGCTTGGCGTAGGCGGATTCGAGTTCAGAATCGGCCGCATCGCGGGCGAGCATTTCGTCGAAAATTCTGCACGAATTTTTGAAGCGTTTGGATTTTTCTTCGCGTTTTTCTTCTTCGGAGATCCAGGCGACGACAGGCTTGGCTTCATCGGTGAGTTCATGCGAGACCGTGGTGATGGAGGAGGCGACCATGATGTTTTTCCAGCGTTGCATGAGCGACTGACATTCTTTGAGGGAGCGGGCGGCGAAGGCGTCGCGGAGCGGCTCGACGAGTTTTTGGAGCTGCTCTTCGACGTGGGCGCGAGTCATGCGGGTATGGGCGTCGGTGACGGCTTCGACGAGATCGGCCGGGAGGGGTTCACGCCATGATTGTTTGGTGACTTCTTCGACGAGTCGGATGATGCCGGCTTCATCGCGGTTGCGGACGGCGTTGTAAAATGTGGTGGGCAACTCGCGCAGGCGGGCGTTTTCGAAGACCTGAATGTCTTTATCCCACGAGGCATTGCCGGGATCAAGCTGGGTTATTTGCCGCATGACGGCGAGGCGTTCGCGCACGGGGGCGCGGGAGAGGGCCAGGTAGCGATGGCGGGCCATGAGGTGTTCCAGGGGCTGATCGGCGGCATAGGCATCGTTGAGCTGGGCGGCACGATCCATCTGCAGGGATGGAGGCACGGGCAGGCCGTTGTTGAGGCAGAAATCGGCCCACTCTTCGGGGTCAGGCAGATCAAGGGCGGCGACGAGATCGAGGAGGTTGGGATTTTCTTCGGCGAGGTGGATGGATTCGCTGCGCAGACCTTGCTGGAGGAAGGTGGAACAGCGGCGGAGACGTTCGTTGGCTTGCACGCAGAGTTCGGCGTATTCGCGGGCGCACTGGGAGATTTCTTCGGTGACGGCCTGCACGGGGGCTTGGCGCAGGTCGCGAAGAAACTCCACTACTCTCTGATAGTCAGCCATGCGTTACTTCCTGTGAGGGTGCGGGGAAATTTTAGATTCTACGATTTAATTGCCGTTGCGTTTGAATATCAGGGTGCCCAGTTTGAGGCCGTCGGGGAGGGTGAGGGTGATTTCGAGATTTTCGAGTTCTTTATAGCCTGCGACGGCGGATTTGTATGCGGCGACGAGGGCTTCGGTTTCGGGACGTTTGGATTCGAGGGAGCCGTCAGTGGCGTTTTTTATAGCGCGGAGGTCGCTTTCGTACCTTGCCACGTCATTTTCGGCGGTAGCGAGGCGTTTGGCCCAGTCGCATTCGACGGATTTGAAGCCGGGGCGGAAGGACATGACGAAGAAGGAATCGATGGCGGCGGTGGTGGTAGGTTTGCGGAATTTGAGGGAGGGAGAGGCGTTTTCAGGGGTGCGGAGGGCGGTATCCTTGATTTCCCAGTCGGTATAGGGGGTGGCGATCCAGCCGACCGGCAGGGGGCCGGGGACGAGGGTGGTTTCGCGGGGGAGTTCGGCGGGAAAGGAGAAATTGTTAGCGGGATCTTTTAAGGAAAGCGGTTTGGGTTCGATGGGTTTGAATTCGATGCGCTGCGGGCCGCCGGATTCTTTGGGCATTTCGGCGATGAGGGCGGAGTTTTGGACGACCCAGTAGGTGAGGGTCATCAGTTCGGGGCGTTTGACGGCGATGCCGGTTTTCCAGGTCAATTCGAGGTGGGTGCGGTTTTTGTTGAGGGCGATGGTCACAATATCTGCAACGCTATTGTCGCCGGCATCTTTCCAACGAATTGTAAAACCGAGGCGGCCGGCACGGTTGGCGGGCTCAATAATGAGGGTGCCGTTGAGGGATTCGTATTTGTAGGGGTAGTCTTTGCGGCTGGCGGGGAGTTGGAGGAGGAGGGCGGAGAGGGCTTTGGCGTCGGCGAAATCGGTGGCGGGGATGGCGATGGATTGGATTTTATCGGACATGCCGGCACCGGAGGTGACGCGGTCGAGGGCGGTTTTGAGGGTGATGATCTTGGGGGCGGGGATGATTTTGGGGGCGGTTTCGGGGTTGACGGGGGGGAGTGCGGAGTCGATCTGCGTGGTGGATACATCGGGGATCGGAGGCAGGGTGTCGGGATTGACAGGTGGCGTAACTGCTGTGTGGTTAGGGACTTCCGGCGGAGGAGTAACGGTCAGTTGGGAGTCAGGGAGGGGGTTGGAAAGGGCGTTCTTGGAGACGGGGATGGCGTCGGGGGGGACGCTGGCACGGTAGGCCATCCAGACGAAAAACATGCCGAGGGCAATGGCGATGAGGGCTCCGCCGTAGAGGAGGAGGATTTGGGTGCGGCGCTTTTTGGCGGCGTCGAGCTCGGCTTGGCGGGTGGCGGAAAGTTGGTCGTCGGCATCGTGCATGAGGTCGGTAAGACGACGTCCGCCCCAGGGGGTGGAGGGGGTGCGGAGGGGGGTCTTGGGGGGGGGATCGAGGGGGGGAAAGGGGGGGGAAGAGGGGGTCTCGCCGGGGGTGAAGGGGGGTTGGATGGGGGGTAGCAGGGGGGAAGGGGGCGGAGAGGTGGGGGTTGTGGAGGAAGTGGTCAGGGGGACGGTCAGTCGGGCGACGGCGCGGATGGGGGAGGGTTGGGCGGAGTTGCGGAGGCGGGTGGCGGCGCTGACGATGCCGGTGCGGGCGATGGTGACGTATTCGCTTTCAGGGGGAGAGCCGAGGGAGGAGGGGTTGGTGAGATCGAGGACGAGGCCGCCGGCGCTGGCACTGGCGTAGCGGAGGGCGACGTCAGCGGCGGGGGTATTTTTGAGGCAGCAGCGCCATTGGCATTGGGCGCTGGTGGGCATGCTGGTGAAGTAGGTGTTGAAGGTGACGTCCCAGCGTTTTGGCGGGGGGAGGAGGCGGAGGGCTTCGGCGATGAGGGGGAGGATATCCTGATCTTCGGAGAAGAGGATGCAGACGGGTTTGGCGGGGGAGCGGGCGGCGGCGTCGGCGAGTGCGCCGCCCCAGCCGGCGTCGCCGGTGAGGGCGGCCCAGGTGGAGCATATGGCGGGGGACTCATCGGCGCGGGGGAGGGGGCGGGAATTGGTGATGGGGCCG
Organism: Phycisphaerae bacterium; assembly: GCA_038248985.1. GTDB lineage: Bacteria > Planctomycetota > Phycisphaerae > WQYP01 > WQYP01 > JBBRWV01. The sequence goes on along the minus strand of JBBRWV010000011.1, from coordinate 5,497 downwards.
ACGGTGCCGTTCCAGGCGGATTCCATGACGCCGGACTGGTCGAGCATCCAGGCGGGACCGGCGGGGGCCATGTCGTCAGGTTCGATGACGAGGTGGTGGGCGAAGGCGTTGGTGCGTTGGGTGTGATCGACGCCGGAGTCGCAGATGCGGCTGAGGACGTGGTAGGAGGTTCCGGCGATGGCGAGGGTCCAGTGTGCGAGGCTGACGGGGTTGTGGTGGGCGCGGGCGGATTCGGCGGCGGAGGAGACGTGGTGGCGGTAGGCGGAGAGTGCTTCGAGGCGGTCCCAGAGGGCGCGGGGGATGGCGTCGGAGACGGCGACGGTGGAGAATCCGCTGCTGCCGCGTTTGATGCCTTGGGGGGCGGAGGTGTAGTAGATTTGGTGGCTCATACGGCACGGTGTGTTCGGGGGACAGAGGTCCAAGAGTAATGCGGTCAGTTATGGGACTGTTATCTTATATCGGCTGGAGGGGGATGGGTATCGCAGGAAGAGGGGAAAGGGGGATTTTTTAAGTTTCAAGGTTCAAGTTCAAGTGTTGGCGGGGGGAAATAGTGTAAAAATAGAGATATATACATAAGTTGATTAAAAATCGAATGGGGGAAGGGGAGGGAAGGGGGAGGAGAGTGGACGCAGAGGTGGAGGAGAGGGGGAGGCGACGGCGGAGGGGGGCACGCTCAGGGAAGGCAGCATCGCGTTCGAGTTGGTGTGGGACACCGCCGACGCGGGGTTTACCCGTTAGAAGGCGGTGCGGTTCGCCTGGGGTGGGGGCGAGGTGCGGGAGGTGGCGTGATTGGCGGGCTACTTTCTTGTTCACCGGGCAGCGGGGCTGGGTCCGAGAAGTGGCGTAAATGCTTATAAGGAGCGTATAATAATCCGCGTATGAAGGTGATTCGCTGGACTGAGCATGCGCTACGGAACCTGACTGATCGCGAGATCGACCGCGCGGTCGTCGAGTCTGTTTTGGCCGAACCGGAACAGGAGCTTCTCGACCCGCCGGGGCGGCGAGTCTTGATGCGCCGGTATCATGATGCGGTGCTCGATCAGGAGATGCTCTTGCGGGTCGTAGTGGAGGACATGCCGCAGGAAATGGTCGTGGTAACGGTCTACAAGACCTCGCAAATCCAACGTTACCTGAAAGGATTACTGCCATGAAGGTTCAGTACGACCCGGAAACCGACACCTTGACCATCCGCCTGCGCGACGAGCGGATCAAGGAAAGCGAGGAAGTGCGCCCCGGCGTGATCGCCGACTACGGCCACGATGGCGGCCTGGTTCGCTTCGAGGTTCTGCACGCCTCCAAGGTGGTGGAGAAGACCAGGGAAATGCAGTTTGCGGTCGGGGGCTGAGGCCATAACACGGCGGCGATGGACGCGGAAGCGGGCGTGCCGGTGCTGATATCGCCTGGCAGCTCCTCGGGCAGTGTGCTGGAATCCTCGCCCCCCCGCCCCCCCTCCCAACTCGCCCCCCCCTCCCCGGCCCACGTAGACTCCGCGAACGGAGCGATAGGACACAGGCGCGGCCGGAAGACAACGGAAATTTGCGGGAGGCGGGGTAAGAAAAGCGGGGTCAGCGATGAAGGTGCGGGAATAAAACGGGGTTTTTTTCCCGTTCATTTACACCATCGGCATTTGGTATCGGCTGCCACGTCGGCTAAAATGCGGCGGAATTTGAAAGGGACGATGATGACGCTGCAAACCCTCAAGATCGGCAAGGAACGGTTGGTGGTGCTGCGTGAACAAGACTACAAGAAACTGCTTGCCCAGAGCGGCACCGAGCACGAAATTGACGCTGGTGATGCTGCGGAAAGCCGACGACGGATGAAAGAGCCCGGCGGCGCTACGCTGGCCCAGTTGAAAAAGAAGCTGGCGTGGTGATTCCCAGGCTTGAGGAATTGGATGCATTACGCCCTATACTTTCTGGAAGATGCAAAAACATCGATGAAGCGGATGTCACCGGACGTATCCCGGCGGATTCTAAAAAAGATCGAGCGGATGCGTTACGACCTGGCTGGGGACGTGAAACGCTTGAAAGCGTTTGTCCCGAACTACCGGTTGCGAGTCGGTGACTGGCGCGTCTTGTTCGAGGTGGAATCGGACACCATCGTCGTCCACGAGATCAAGCACCGGTCCGAAGCGTATGAATAACTGATGAGGCCTATCATGCTGAAAACGAAATACGATGTGTTGGTGCGCAACGGCCGGGAGCGCTTCATTGTCATTCCCGAGAAGGACTATGAGGCGTTGCGTGAACAACTCGAGGACGACGCCGACTTTCGGGCCATCGAAGCCTCGAAGAAACGGCAGGCCGGTTCGCCACGCTACACGTTGGAGCAGGTTCAGCGCGAACTGGGGCAAGTGAAAAGCGGGAAGAAACGCAAAGCCTGACCTCGGAGAAAGAAGTTCGCGGAATCCTCGCCCCCCAACTCGACCCAACTCGACCCCGGCCCCCGCAGTCTCCGCGAACGGAGTGACATGGCGCGGGCGCGACGGGAAGACAACTGGAATTTGGGGCGGGTGAATGAAAATGTGTCTCCATCCTTCGGGTAGATGACTTCGTCAGAAACTTCTTCGCTGTTCACCCAGATTTTATGGATTGGGATCACACCCGACCCCAGCGTCTCGCCGATGAGCTCAAATTCCGCCCACCCATCACTGTCTGTATATTCTGTGCCTACGCCCGATAGGCGTCCACACTGGTAAGACACTTTCGCGTCTTCAACCCCATCGCCATCATTGTCCACAACGCGGATCAAAAACTTCCCGTGTTCACTCATAGCATGCCTCCAGCATCACCTGTCAACGCTCAAAACTCGCCAGCCATCATCGTATTTCCGGAATTTGGCTCTCGTATTAAGTCCGCTGAAAACGTATCGCGTCATTGGTTCCATCTCGGCTGGCAGCGCATAGGCCGTCGTAAACTCTACGGTCGGGACGGGATCCATCGTTATGCCTGTTACTGCTGACACGGTTTCGCCAATCGGCGACTTCAGATGTAACATTGGCGAACTATCTCCAAATGCAGTGGCCCCAAAGGCCTCCATCTCGATTTTGTCCGAACCGGGCGCAAGGAAACTCCCGATCATTTTCAGTCCTTTGTCAGTGAAACGACAACGGGTGTGCTGAAACACCCCATCATTCCAAAGTTCCTTAACGAGGACACCTTCGGACAAGGCTCGATCGATCCCACCTTTTTTGAATTCAAGTTCAGAAATGGAAGGCTTTGCGAGGTATTCATTCAGAATCTCGGCAGCCAACTCACGGGTGAGGTCGCCTTTGCGTTTTGATTGTGCAGGTTGTCCATCATCTCCAGGTTTGTCGCATCCGACAAGGACAAGCATCGAACACCCAAGCACCAACCCTATCATCATACTGGCGGAAAGATATCGAACGTATGTCATGTGTGCTCCTGATAAGATCAAAGTACCCAGCAGAACTTTGGCTGGCGAACGCCGCCAGGTAACCGGCCGTTGTGGCCCGGCGTCACTCCGGCTTGGGTCAGCGCGCGACATGTGGCACCCGGTGAGGTACTGGGTGGCACCGAGGATCGCGTCACTCATGTAACTCCAGAGACGAGTGGAGTGATCGGTTGGGTACTATCAGTCTCTAGACCCATCACCTTTGCCTTGCCCGCTTCTGAAAGGAACGGCGACGTGTTCACCGAGCCATCCAGAGAGGCCATAAGTATCTGCCCCTGCGCCGAAATGAGCATACCCAAGATAAAGCCCATCAATCCCAACACAAGCGCGAAGGCGACCGCCAACATCCCGGGGCTACGACCAGCAATCCAAAGTCCGATCGCGTCATCGTAGCCAAGCCCAAGAGCATGAATAGCAATCCGATGAGACCAACACCTGCGCCGGCAAGGATCGCAATAATCTTTAGCACGAACCCCATCGTGACTAGGGCACGGGCAACACGATAAGCGTCCACATATCGTTTGCCGACCCTGATTGAATCAACTATTTCGCTTGAAGCAGTGCTCATTCTCAGGTTCCTTGTAAAAGAAAACGCGTCAGGATTCGATTCGCGAGATCATGGCCAACGCTGTTTATTCGTCTCACGCCTTCCCCGGCACCGTCATGAGGAGCACGTCGGAGATTTCGGCGACAACCGCATACCCCTCGAGGAACTGGGCGACGTAGTAGCGCGTTTCCGGCCCGGCGGTGAGGTTGACGAGTGCGACACGCATTTCCAGTTCGCTGGCCTGCGTCTGGCCGGTCAGCACGATGCCGAGCTGAAAAGCCCGACCGAATGGTCGGATTATCGTTTCCGCGATGTCGGCGTGCAAGGTCCAGGCGCGGCCATGTTCTACCGGTGCAGAAAACCGGGGATTCTTCCGACCGTTTCGCTCGCCGCCGGGTAATTGATTCATAGCGGAACTCTCCGAGAGTTCCGCTGTCTGCCGGGTAGGTAACAAATGTCCCCTGCGCGGGGCGCGGATCGCCCCGGCAACAACATAAAGGGCGCGAGCGTCTCCATCGATCACATCCTCGTCGAGCCGGTAACGAAGACCGGCATCCTGTACATGCCGCCCGATCCCCTGGCCTGCCTGGAGAAGGCGTTGTCCAGTCGGGTAAAGCGGTCCGAGGGGGGAGGCAAGAAGCAATAATGTAGGGAATATGAAGCAATGTGCGGGAGGTGTGGAGCATGTTTTATTATTTGCGGGTGGCGGCGTGGAGGTAGAGGAGGGTGTTTTGGGTGAGGGATTCGGCGGATTCGATGGAGTAGCCATCGACGCCGTAGGCGCGGACGCCGGCGAGGCCGCAGGTGAGGTCGAGGGGGGAGAAGAGGATGGCGAGGCGTGTGGATTTTCCGTCGGGGTTTTTGAGTTGGATGAAGTCGAGCTGCGGGGTGGTGGTTTTGCCGAGGATGGTTTCGGTGAGGGGGCGGAATTTGACGGTGGTGAGGGTGCGGGAGTCGTCGAGGCCGCCGACGAAGAGGGAATGGCGGGGATCGAGGCGGGAGAATTTTTCATCGGGGGCGAGGGATTTGACGAGTGCGAGGAAGCTGTCGGCGAAGGGTTTGCTGCCGCCGGCGGCGTCGGCGGAGAGGATGCCGCCGGCGTCGAGGAAGGCGCGGAGGCGGGCGATTTGTTTTTTGTCGAACTCGAATTTGTCGGTGCCGGTCATCCAGAGGATGCGGGCCTGGTCGATGGAGAGGTCATTGATGGAGAGTGCGACGGTGTCGAGCTGGGTGTGGAATTTGGATTGGGCGTAGCGGGAGAAGCGGTCCCAGGCGCCGAATTCGGGATCCCAGTTGCCGGCGTATTTGAGGCGGCCGACGAGGATGGAGCGGGCGGGTCGATCGGCGGAGCGTTGGATGGCGGTGGTGGCGAGTTTGGTGCGGAGTTCTTCTTTGCCGCAGGCGTAGAAGTAGAGGTTGGCGGGGATATCGTAGGAGGGCTGGTTGAGGACTTTTTTGATATGCCAGTTGGTGCCGAGGTCGACGGGGCAGTGGACCCAGAGTTCGCGGACGCCGTTGGAGAGGGCGAGGAGTTTG
>JBBRWV010000010.1:0-44416 GCA_038248985.1 Phycisphaerae bacterium | reverse complement strand
GTGGGGTTCGGGGCCTTTGGGTGGGTGGCCCTTGGGGGGGGGCGGGGCGGGGGGGGGGGGGGGGGGGGGGGGGGGGGGGGGGGGGATACCGATTTCGACTTCGAGGGCGCGGATACCGAGGGGCTCGCGGGGGAGTTGGAAGATTTGGTCGTTGTGGTGGCGTCGGACTTCGAGGAGGAGTTTATTTTTGTTGTCGGCGACTTCGCGGTCGGCGAGGGTATCGGCGACGGAGTTGCGGAGGGCCTCGAGGGTGCGGGCGTCGCGTCCGGCATATTTGAGGATGATGTCGCCGGCGCGGAGGCCGGAGCGTCCGGCGGCGGAGAGGGGTCCGATTTCGGTGACGAGGACGCCGGAGGCGGCGGGTTTTTTCATTTGGGTGAGTACGTCTTGGTATTGGGCTTGGAGGTCGACGGAGGGGTCGGCGGGTTGGGTGGAGGCGGCGAGGGAGAGAAGGGCGAGGGGGAGGAGGTAGGCGGCCGCGATGGCGCGGAGGCGGGTTATGAAGATGTGGGGGGCAAGTTTCAAGGTTCAAGTTTCAAGGTTCAAGGGTGGGGTGAGGGGTTTAGGCGAGTTCGTCGAGGAGGGCTTTTTCGAATTGGATGAGGAGGTCGGAGCGCATGGAATCCCAGCGTGTGCCGACGACGTCGTAGCCGGAGTCGATAGCGAGGTGGGTCATGGGTTTGTGGCGGTTGAGGGTTTCGAAGCGGAGGTATTCATAGCCGTGGTTTTTGGCCCATTCGGCTTCGGATTCGAGGAGTTGTTTGCCGATGCCTTTGCGGCGGAAGTCACCGTGGACGCCGGTGAGCCAGTTGTAGAAGACGAAGGGTTTGAGTTCGAAGCCGATGGAGAATCCGACGGGGCGGGTGTCGAGTGCGGCGAGCATGACGAGGACGTTGTAGCGGCCCTGGAAGCGGCGGCGGAAATACTCTTCATTTTCAGGTGGTCGGAAGATCGCGTTGTAGAGTTCCACGATCATGGGGATCTGCTGTTCGGTGACGATGCTGATATCTGCCTGGGCCATGCCAACCTTTCGGGCGGAGAGTGAGACGTTGGGGAATTTGAGTGAGCAGTATAGCGAGAGGCGGGGGGAGAATCATGCGAATGGGGGGGAAAAAGGGGATTGATTTGGGAAGGGGGAAGGTGGGGTGGAGGGGCGGGGCATCAGGGGGGAGGAGTTGCGGCGGAGGATTCCTGGCGGCGGCTGGCGCGGATGGCGGCTTTGGTTTTTTGGACGATTTGGACGACGGTAGAACCGTCGACGACGGTGGAGTCGCGGAGGCGGGCGACGAGTTGTTCGACGGCGGGGAAGAGGTTGATGGAGATGGCGTTGGCGCGATCCTGGGCCTGGCTCATGATCTGGCGGCGGGTGGAGGCGCGTTTGGTATTGCTGACGGGGAGGGAGTTGGTGTAGGCGTCGAGGAGGGCGTGGATGCGTTGGCGGGTGCGGGTGCGGCGGAGGGGGTGGCTATGGCCGGTGCCGCGGCGTTCGCAGGCAAGAGCGGCGAGCCAGAGGATGATTTGTACTTTGGGGGATTTTTTAGGGGCGGCGATGCGGGTGGGGTTTTCGAGGGGGAGGGAGCTGACGTGGTGGACTTTGAGACGAAGGTGCGCGGCAGCGACGGCTTGTCCAGCCTCGTAAAACAAATAGGCTTCTTGGGTCGTATTCATCATTTTCACTCATCCATCAGCATATCATGAGGTGCCATGGATGTCATCGTCATATCGAGATGTGTTAACGGAAGTCGAACACACTTCCACAGTGAGTTAAACGCGGGCGGGGCCGAAAAGTTGCAGAAGGAGGCGAGAGAAGGGAACAAGAGGCGGGAATAGCCGCAACATATACACGGGAGGCACGTTGAGTCGATATGATGGCGGGGGTGGAAGTTCACGTTACGGGAGTCCAGCAGATGAAGATGAGGCAGCAGGTGGCCAGCGCGGTGATGGCGGTGATATTGGGAATAGCGGGCGGGTTGCCGGCGCGGGGGGAGGATTTCAAGAATCCCAAGGCGGTGGTGCCGCCGGTGGCGCAGCAGAATCGGATATCGGGCGGGGAATCTTTTCCGCCCTTGCCGTTGCCAGCGACGCCGGTGCGGCGGACGGAGCGGAAGCGTGAACCAGCGCCGCCGGCGCTGGTGGGGAAGATCAATTTGAATGTGATTGACGGGAAGACGGTGGCGGAATATCCGAGCGTGACGCTGGATATTGAGAATTTGATGAGCTGGACGAACGCGCAGTTGAAACTGCGGTACCGGTATGTCGAGACGGATCTGAGCAAGTTCAGTTATTCGCCGACGGAGTTGCCGGTGTTGTACATCACGGGTTGGACGCCGCTGCCGGCGATGGGGGACAAGACGAAGGCGAAGTTGCGGGAATATTTGATGTCGGGCGGGACGCTGGTGGTGCATGCGAACTGCGGGCGGCCGGAGTTCAACGCGAGTTTTCGGAAGTTGCAGGCGGAGTTGTTTCCGGATCGTCCGATGGGTCCGTTGCCGCTGGATCATCCGATTTATTCGTGTTTGAACAAGGTGAAGACGATGCGGGTGCGGGAGGGTGACAAGGAGTGGAAGGAAGTGCCGGCGTATCTGGAGGGGATGTATATAGGGTGCCGGGCGGCGATTATATTTTCGCCGATCGATGTGAGCTGGGGCTGGGATGCGGAGAAGAAGCCGATTGAGGGAGGGGTGTTGTACGATCAGGGGGATTCGTTGAAGCTGGGGGCGAACATGCTGACGTATGTGCTGGCGAATTACGAATATGCGCGGGCGTTTGAGATCACGAAGATTTATCACCAGGCGGAGCTGGCGACGCGGGATCAACTGGTGGTGGCGCAGTTGAAGCATAATGGGGATTGGGATCCGACGCCGCACGGTCTGCCGAACTTGCTGAAGTTTATCGATGGGAATTCGACGTTGAATGTGCAGTTCAAGCGTTCGAGCATTTCGCTGGAAGATGATGCGGTGTTGAAGCAGCCGCTGCTGTACATGACGGGGTTGCGGGAATTCAAGCTGACGGAGAAGGAGCAGAAGCGTTTGGGCGAATATTTCAATGCGGGGGGGATATTGTTTGCGGAGAGCGCGATGGGTTCGAGCAGTTTTGACGAGAGTTTTCGGAAAACGATGGCGGCGGTATTGCCGGGGTCGAAGCTGGAAGTGTTGAAGCTGGATCACGCGATATATTCGAACGTGTTTAAGCTGCAGGCGGTAAAGTATTCGCCGCTGGTGGATTCGATTGAGCCGGGGTTGAAGCAGCCGATACTGGAGGCGGTGGTGAAGGACGGGGTGCCGATGGTGATTTATTCGCGGATGAGTTTGAGCAATGGTTGGGAGCAATTGCCGAACCCGTATGCGAAGGCGTACAGCGATGCGGATTCATTGAAGCTGGGGACGAACATATTGGTGTATGCGTTGACGCATTGAGGGGCGGTGTGATCAGGGATGGAGCACCCACATGGGGTGGGGCTGGGATTCGAGTTGGTGCTGGGTTTTGGCGTCAAGTTCAGGGAGGAAATCGAGCTGGGTTTCCTGCTGGATTTTCTGGATGGAGACGAGGAATTGGTCGGGCTTTTCGTAGCCCTTGACGTCTTGCGGGATGATGACGGCGAAGGTGCGGGACTGGCCTTGTTGTTCATCAATGACGATTTTGTAGAAGGCGGTGGGGATGTGGACGCCGGACGCGAGGGTTTTGGTGGGGCCGCCATTGAGATCGGCGAAGATGGGGCCATCGATGACCCAGACTTCCTCGAAGGCATCGGCGTAATTGATTTCTTCGATTTCGAGCAGTTTCCAAACTTTCTGGTTGAGGTTGGAAGTTTGGGGGCAGATGTTGGAGAGGAGGAAGGTTTCCTTCTGGGCGTCGGCACCGTAGCGGGTGGCGATGGCGGAGTTGGGGGCCATGTGTCCGCGGTCATAATTCGTGGGGGTATAGTCCTGATGGGTGACTTGGGCATGGGTGCGGGTGTCGGTGAGGAAATTGCCTTTGGGGCGTGGGGAGATGAAGGGTTGGGCGATCTGGAAGACGCGGTAGGAAACCCAGAGGGGGTCTTTGCGGGCTTCGGAATAGCCAGAGACGTAGCCGGTGTTGCGGAGGGTGGTGTAGTTGCTGTCGGGGCGAAGGGGTTTGGGGAGGCCGCCGAAGATGAGGCGGTCGGCGGAGATGGAGGCGTTGGTGGAGGCGGAGTTTTCCGTGGGAGGGGTGATGGGGCGGGAGAGGAGCCAGATGCCGAGGACGAGGCAGAGGAAGAGCAGGATGATGATGAGGAGGGGGAGGAGGTCAGAGGAGGAGGAGGGGGGTTTATTTTTGTTCATGGGGGGATTCCAGGGGACGGAGGGGGTGGGGAATTAACGGGTGGTGGAGAGCGGGGAGATTTAGTGGGGGCGGCCGAGGTTCCATTCGCGGATGTAGGGGTTGTGGGCGCGTTCGCGTCCGATGGTGGTGGCGGGGCCGTGGCCGGAGAAGACTTCGGTGTGATCGGGGAGGAGCATGATGCGGGCGAGGGATTTGCGGAGGAGGGAGACGTCGCCATCGGGGAGATCGTAGCGTCCGACGGCACCGGCCATGAGGAGATCGCCGGCGAAGAGGATGTGGTGTTCGGCGGAGTAGAAGCAGACGTGGCCTTCGGAGTGTCCGGGGGTGTGGAGGACGGAGAGGGTGATGGAGCCGACGTGGACTTTGTCGCCATCGGCGAGGTAGGCGTCAGCGTTGCGTGGGGGGATGGAGTAGGGGAGTTCAAAGAGGAGTGAGCCGGGGCGTTGGAGTTTGGGTTCGTCGAGGGCGTGGATGAGGAGGCGGGCCTTGGGGAAGAGTGCGGTGACTTCGGCATGGTCGGAGAGGTGATCCCAATGGCCGTGGGTGAGGAGGAGTTGGGGGATGTCGTAGTGATTTTGGGTGGCGATGGCGAGGAGCGCATCGGTGGTGTCCTGGGGCGCGTCGATAATGGCGGCGGTGAGGTGTTGCTCATCGACGAGGAGGTAGGCGTTGGTTTCGGCAAGGCCGCCGGTGTTCAGGTGGATTTTCATGGGGGGAATATAGCATGAAGGAAGAGGATATTGCAGGGGGGATGGGGAGGGCGTAGACTTTGGCTATGAATAACGATGAGATGATCGAGAAGGCGCTGAAGGTTTCGAAGTTGCGGCGGACGCCGGTACGGGCGGGATTGCTGGAGGTACTGGCGAAATCGGCGCGTCCGATGGGGGCGGTGGAGATATTGGAGAAGCTGCCGCCGCACACGGATGCGGTGACGGTGTATCGCACGTTGAACACGTACAACACGAAGGGGGTGGTGCATCGGGTGCGGGGCGGGGATCGGGTGTGGCGGTATGCGCTGGGGGATGCGACGGAGCACGCGAAGCATCAGCATCCGCATTTTGTGTGCGAGAGTTGCGGGCGGTTGGAATGTATAAAGGACGCGGAGATACCGGAGAGTTTTTTGAAGTCGCTGGGGTTGCCGAAGGGGTACGTGGTGAGTTATCCGGAGGTGGTTTTGCATGGGCTGTGCCCGAAGTGTGCGAAGCTGGGCGTGGTGACGCTGGAGAAGTGAGGGGGTGGGGGGGACGGGTGGGGATAGGGAGAAACGGAAGGGAAAAAAAACCGGCACGGGGGAACCGTGCCGGCAGTCAGTGCGCCCATCGTCGTCTTTGAACCGGAGAGGGGCGAGTGTTGCAAATTTGGGGGGGCGAGGTGCATCGGGGAAGGTGATCACATGCAATACTATATCATATGCAAGTGAGTTGCGCAAATAGAAAATGAAAAACCCGCGCGGATTTTTGTCCGCACGGGTTGGTGCTGGGCGGGGAGTGAGATTTACTTGCGGCAGCGGAGGACGAGGGCGGCGGCGGCTAGGCCGAGGATGCTGAGGGAGGCGGGTTCGGGGACGGCGGGGCCGTTATCGAAGAAGTTCATTGCGGTGTCGTGGGTGTCTTCATAGGCTCCGGGATTGGAGGCGAAGCCGTTGTAGACGATCCAGAAGGGGTCGGAGGTGCTGGCGGGGGCGCCGTTGAGGTAGAGTTCGAGTTGTATGGCGTAGATGCCGGGGGCGGCTTCGAAGCCGTCGCCGGAGCCGAGGTCGATAACGGTATCGCCATCGGAGTCGTAATCGGCGGCGGGGATGTTGTTGCCATCGGAGCCTTGGAGGCTGGATTGGAGGTGCATATGGATGCGCCCGGAAGCTGTCGTGGTACCGAGGGCGGTGGGGAGGGTGCCAGCATAGGTTACAGCGGTGCCGGAGAAGGTGACGGATTTCATGCCGTTGATGAGGCGGATGGTTTCGCTGGAAGGAGGGAGAGTGAAGACGGGGTTGCCATGGGAGTCGGTGGTGGAGCCATCCCAATAGAGGAGGTTGGAGAGGGGAGTGAAGCGCAAGGAGGTGCTGGCGGTGAGGGGGCTGGGGGAGGTGACGCTGTTGTTGAAGCCGGGGTCGCTGATGAAGAAGGGATCGGAGGGTTCTTCGCCGAAGTCATAGCCGAAGGCACGGACGACGGGGGCGCTGCTGGCGGTGCCGTCATCATAGCCGCCGGTGACGATTTTGCCATTGAGGTCGAGGTAGGGAACGACATCGAAATGGGCGGAGGCGAGAGTGGAGAAGCCGAAGGTGAGGACAGTAACGGAAGCGAGAAGTGCAGAAAGACGTTTCATGGGAAGCTCCAAAAATAAGTGGGATTAAAGATACGAATTGGATGGTTTGGGGCGCGGCGTTGCGAGAGAGCGAACGTCGGCCCGGGTGGCGAACAGCGACGATCACTATTTGGGTGTTGTTGACCTCCATTTTGTTTAGGTGAACCGTGTGGAAACATAGCCTCAGGCATATTCACGGCGAGGATGCCTGGGGATCAAACATATTGGAAGAGATGTTTTTGAAGGTTTCTTCGAAACGGAGGGTTTCGGCGTGTCCATCGAGGAAGCCGTAGTTGGCGCGGGCTTTCCAGTTTTTGGCGGTGCCGCCATGCTGGTGGATTTCCAGTTGTTTGGCGGCCTGGATAGGTGGTCCGTTGGGCGAGGGTGAGGCGAAGAGATCGGCATGGATGTGGTCGGAGGCGGCGTATTCGTCAAGTTCGGCCATTTCGACGAAGTGGATGGTGCGGGAAGGGTTGGGGATCTGGGTGATGTATTTGTAGGCACCTTTGTCGATGTTCAAGTCGGGGTCGAGGAAATCATTGATGCCGTAGCTGAGACGGCGGAACTGTTGGGGATTGGCGAGGGTGTAGGGGCCGGCGTTGACGGGGATGTTCTGGCCGCGGTCGGCAGCGGGCCAATGGGGGGAGTCATCCGAGGGGCAGCGGCGGAGGAGTCTGCCGCCGTAGTAGGTTTGGAGGGTATTGATCCAGGCGACGGGCTCATTGGCGTGAGCGCCGCCGTGGGCGAGACCGCCCTGGATGAACTGATTGTATTCGGTCATGTACATCCAGTGGGCTTTTTCCATGCCGCTGAGATTGGTGAGGCATTTGACGGATTTGGCGTGTTCGCGGGCGCGGGAGAGAGCGGGGAGGAGGATGGCCATGAGGAGGGCGAGGATGGCCACGACGACGAGAAGTTCGATGAGGGTGAAGGCGCGGTGACGATGGGGAGTGGTGGTGTTCATGGAGATAGATATACACCGGAAAATCTGTTAATGCAAGTAAATTGCAAAAACATTTTGTTTGCATTTATATGTAGGTTGCGTATTTTGAGGAAGTGGGAATGGAAGAAAAGGCGGACGTGGGGAGGTGGAAAAAAGGAGATGGGCGGCAGAGAATTGTGGGAGAGAAGATTGTGATGGCACTGTTTTCAAGGAGTTGACGATGAGTGAGGCGGTTATGGAATCGCGTTGGGCCGGAGGTGCCCGCGGAGGCGATCGGGCGATCGGGCGATTGATGGCGGAGGCGGGGAAGTACGGGATGAAGGTGGCGTCGGGGTGAGGCAGGGGCGTGGTGGGGGCGGTTACAGGCCGATGGCGGCGGTGAGTTCTTGGTTGGCGGCGCGGACGGCTTGTTCGACCGCTTTTTCCCAGGGTTGATGGGCGTACTGGGGATCTTTGTGGGCGTAGATGATGGAGCGGGAGGCGTTGATGAGGGCACCGGTTTTATCAGGGTTGAAGGCGTGGGCGATGTCGGCGGCGGTGCCGCCCTGGGCGCCGTAGCCGGGGACGAGGAAGAGGGTGTGGGGGAGTGCGGCGCGGAGGGTGGCGAGTTGGGCGGGGTTGGTGGCGCCGACGACGGCGCCGAGGGCGGAGTAGCCGCGGGTGCCGCGGGAGGGGGCGCCCCATTGTTCGACGAGTTTGCCGACGTGGAGGTAGAGGGGGTCGCCGTTTTGGAGGAGTTGGTCCTGGATTTGGGCGGCGCCGGGGTTGGAGGTGCGGACGAGGACGAAGAGGCCTTTTCCGGTGTCCTGGGCGAGGGAGATGAAGGGAGCGAGGGAGTCGTGTCCCATGTAGGGATTGACGGTGAGGGCGTCGGGTCCGGTGAGATCGCCGAGGTCGGAGAAGTCGGGGTCGGCGAGGTTGGCGAGGGCGTAGCGTTCGGAGGTGTTGCCGATGTCGGCGCGTTTGGCGTCGTTGATGACGAGGAGGCCATGGGCGTGGGCTTCCTGGACGACGGCGGAGAAGCCTTCGACGCCGTCCCAGTGGTATTGTTCGAAGAAGGCGGAGTTGATTTTGACGGCGGGGACGTGGGGGGCGACGATTTTGAGGAGGCGGGTGCAGAATTCGACGACGGCATCGACGCAGGCCTGAGCGTTGTTTTCATCGTTGAGGGATTTTTGGCTGGTGATGGCGGAGGGGAGTTGGTTGTAGGAGGGGTCGAGGCCGACGACGAGGGGTGAGCGTTTTTGGGCGATGGCGGCGAGGAGGCGGTCGGCGAAGTTTTCATGGGACATTGCGGGGCTCCTGGTTTGAGGTGGAATATTGGGGGTGATCTTATGGGGAACTGGGGTGCGGGGGTAGGGATTGCCAAGAGATGGGGCGCGGGAGATGATGGGGGGTATGAGCATTGTTGGACATTGCGTGGATATTGTGGAAGTGGCGCGGATTGCGCGGATGCGATTGGAGCATGGGGGGCATTTTCTGGAGCGGTGTTTTACGGCGGCGGAGCAGGAATATTGTTTGCGGAATGCGAAGCGGGCGGATGAGCATTTTTCAGGGCGGTTTGCGGCGAAGGAAGCGGTGTTGAAAGTTTTGGGGACGGGGTGGCGGGGGAAGATCGCGTGGACGGATATGGAGATATTGAATGATGCGTCGGGGAAGCCGGTGTTGAGGTTGTGTGGGGAGTGTGCGGCGGTGGCGGGGGCGCTAGGGATTGTGGTGTGGCATGTGTCGATTTCGCATACAGAGATCCATGCGGTGGGAAGTGCGATCGGGGAGAAGTGAGGTGTGGAGGGGCAGGGCGAGGATTGCCTAAGTTTACGATTCAGGTGGGGGGTGAGGTCCGATAAGTGGGGATGTGAAGCTGGGTCAAGTAATATGGAGTAGGAGGGCGGGGCAAGGGGATTATTTTCGGTCAAAAAAGGATATCGGTCTGGGAGGGTCATTGCTAAGATGGCGATGCCTTTTGCATGGGTAAAAGTGCCCCGGCAGGCGAACAGGGATCATGAGAGATGAGGCGCTATGTTTTCTGGGGTCAAGACGTCGAGTAATCCGACGGTGAATTCTTGAGAAGAGAATTTTGCAGGACAGAGGGAGTCGTGCGTGATGCGCGGGCGCGGAGTGGCGCGCGGTGGGGGAAGGTATTGCGCGGGCTGGAACATTTGGAGGGTCGGCTGCTGTTGTCGGCGACGGACCCGTCGGCGGAGGAGCAGCAGTCTTTGTGGTTGCTGAACAGGATGCGGACGAATCCTGCGGCGGAGCTGCCGCTGTTGCTGAACTCGGGGGATTTGCAGGTCAAGATTGCGTTGGCGTATTTTCATGTGGATGAAGCGTTGTTGGCACAGCAGTGGAGTTTGCTGACGGCGGTGCCGGCGCTGGCGTGGAATTCGACATTGGGGGCGGCGGCCAAGGCGCACAATGATTTGATGCAGCTGCAGGATGCGCAGGCGCATCAGTTGGCGGGGGAGTTGAAGTTGGGGCAGCGGGTGTTGGCGGCGGGGTACGATTATGCGTGGGTGGGCGAGAATATTTATTCGTATGCCCAGTCGGCGTTCTACGCGCATGCGGGGTTTGCGATTGACTGGGGGAATGCGGCGACGGATGTGGGCGGGATACAGACGCCGCCGGGGCATCGGAACAACATGATGTCGAAGGAATATCGGGAGGTGGGGATTGCGATGAAGGCGGATGCGAGCACGACGAACACGGTGGGGCCGAATCTGATTACGCAGGATTTTGGCCGGACGATGACGACGCAGAACGCGTGGCTGGTGGGGACGGTGTTCAACGATGTTGATGCGGATGAAATGTATGATTTGGCGGATGGTGTGGGCGGGGTGACGGTGACGGCGGTGGGGGCGGGGGGGACATTTGTGGTGACGTCGCGGACGGCGGGGGGGTACCAGGTGCAGCTTCCGGCGGGGAGTTACGAGGTGACATTTTCGGGCGGGACGTTGGCGGGGGTGGCGCAGATGAACGTGACGGTGGGAGTGGACAATGTGTTGCGGGATGTGGATACGGCGCAGATTGTGGGTGGGTTGCCGCCGGATCCGGATCCGGAGCCGCCGACACCGCCGACGCCGGTGAACAGGGTGCCGGTGGGGGCGTTGGATACGCCGGCGCGATTGACGATTGGGGCATTTGATATGGGGCCGCGGAAGGTGACGGGCTGGGCGTTCGATGCGGAGGCGGGCGCGGGGCCGCTGCAGGTGCGGGTGGATATTGATGGGGTGGCGGGTCCGGTGGTGACGGCGAATCTGGAACGCGGGGATTTGGGTGGTACGACGGTGGTGGGGACGGCGCATGGTTTTTCAGTGGATTTGCCGTGGCTGAGCGCAGGGGAGCACACGTTGACGCTGGTGGGGATGGATAATCCGTCGGAGGTGGCGACGACGCTGGCGAGTGTGTCGGTGACGGTGGCGGCGAAACCGGTGGGTTATGTGGACGTGTTCAACACAACGCGGATAGGGGGATGGGCGTTTGATCCGGGGGCGGCGGAGGCGACCAAGATACGGATCGATATGGATGGGACGGAATGGGCGACGGTGACGGCGGACAAGACGCGGGGCGACTTGACGGGGCTGTTGGGAAGCGCGGGTCATGGATTTGCGTTGACGCTGGGGGAGGTGGTGCCGGGGGCGCACGAGTTCGCGGTGTGGGCGCTGGATGATACGACGGGGGAGAATACGTTGCTGGGGTCGGGCACGTTGCGTTTTAATACGCTGCCGGTGGGTTACCTGGATAGCGTGACGAGCGAGCGGGCGGCCGGGTGGGCGCAGGATGCGGATGATCTGGGAACAGCGGTGAAGGTGCGCATCGATGTGGACGGGGTGACGGAGCAGACGGTGACGGCGGATTTGTTTCGGGCGGATCTGGTGACGGTGGGGACGGGATATTATTCGTTTAATGTGGCGCTGCCGACGCTGGAGGTGGGGACGCACACGGTGGAGATGTATGTGATTGACGGGCAGACGGGGGCAGAGCGGCGGATGGGCGAGCAGAGGTTGACGGTGGAGGCGGTGGCGGTTCTGCCGGTGGAGCGGGCACCGGTGGGGTATTTGGATTTGGTATCGGGGACGACGCTGATGGGCTGGGCGGCGGATTTGGATGCGCCGAGCACGGCGGTGAAGATGCGCGTGGATGTGGATGGCGTGGCGGTTTATACGGGGGTAACGGATGTGGACCGGGCGGATCTGCTGGCATTTCTGCCGGACGCGCGACACGGCTATGTGATCGATCTGGCGGGAAGTTTGGCGCCAGGCGAGCACACGGTGGAGGTATATGCGTTGAATGTGGGGGATGGGACGCCGACGTTGTTGGCGACGCGGGTGGTAGGGACGGCGGCGCCTATTGGTTATGTGGATGTGAGTTCGCAGCGGCTGTTGATGGGGTGGGCGTATCAGAGTGATTTGGGTGGGGGCGCGGTGACGGTGTCGTTGGAGATAGACGGGGTGGAGGTGTTGAGGTCGGCCGCGGATTATTACCGTGCAGATTTGGCGGCATTGTTTGGGACAGGGAACCATGGTTTTCTGGTGATGCTGCCGACGGTGGAGGCGGGGACGCATCAGGTGACGTTGCGGATGCTGGACTCCCTGGGGAATGTGAAGGGGTTGCTGAAGGATACGGGGATGGTATTTGCGTAAGAGGGCGGGTCAGGGAGAGGGGGAAGGTTAGTGGGAAAATGGCGGTTGGCAAAAATACGTAGAGCGGTGTGAGTATCGCGGAACGGGGGGAGAGGCGTCGCGTCTGATAGCAGTTGCGTTCTTGCTGTAGCAAACGCATTTATGCGAGAGCGGAGTGATATTGGGCTACTATTTGCGAATTGCGAGTGTCATAGCATGGGCATTGCTGAAGCAATCGTATATTTCATTCACATCAACCATTTGCACTTGCCGATGTTATTTGTTGCGGATGGAAGAAATCAGGAAGAGGTTTTCAATGCGAAGTCGGATAGTCACAACAGGGTTCAGGCAGGTTCGTACGCGCGGGGTGGCGCGGGTGATGCTGGAGGGGTTGGAGGCGCGTACGCTGTTGTCGGCGGCGGTGGCGAGTGCGGCGGGGAATCAGGCGCTGGCGTATGTGCCGAATGAGATTGCGTTGAATTCACCGAAGTACACGAACCTGTGGCATTTGAACAATACGGGGCAGACGATTTCGCCGGCGATAACGGGTTCGGCAACGGGGACGGCGGGTGCGGATATCAGCGCGCAGGATGCGTGGGATCTGACGACGGGGTCGAACAATGTGGTGATTGCGGTATTTGATACGGGGGTGGATTTCACGCATCCGGATCTGGTGGACAATCTCTGGACGAACCCGGGCGAGGTGGCGAACAATGGGGTGGATGATGATGGGAATGGGTTTGTTGATGATTATTACGGCTGGAATTTTGTAAATGGGAACAACAACGTCAATGACACGGTGGGGCATGGGACGACGGTGGCGGGAGTGATCGGAGCGCGGGGAAATAATGAGGAGGGAATCACGGGGGTGGCGTGGAATGTGGATCTGTTGACGGTGAAGGTGGGAACGGCGTCGGGAGTGACTTCGCAGGACCTGGTGAATGGCATCAACTATGTGATTGCGCTGAAGCAGGCGGGGGTGAATGTGGTGGCGATTAATGCGTCGTACATTTCGAGCGGGACGCTGGGGCTGACGGAGATTGCGGCGATTGGCAACGCGGGCGGGTACGATATTTTGTATGTGGCGGCGGCGGGGAATGGGGGGATTAATTACGATACGTTTGGCTTTGGCGCGTTTTTGCCTTCGAACATGTTGCTGGTGGGAGCGACGGACAACAAGGACAGATTGGCCAGCTACAGCAATTATGGCAGCAACGCGGTAGTGATCGCGGCGCCGGGGACGGATGTACAGACAACGTTCTTGTCGGGCACTTACGCGACGGTGAGTGGGACGAGTTATGCGGCGCCGATGGTGGCGGGGGTGGTGGCGTTGCTGAAGAGTGAGGCACCGACGGCGACGATGGCGCAGGTTAAGAATGCGTTGCTGACGGGGGCGGATACGGTGGCGGCATTGTCGGGAAAGATTGGGGGGTCGCGACGTTTGAATGCGGCGCAGTCCTTGCAGGTATTGATTGGTGCGCAAGCGCCGATCGGGGCGGTGGAGGTGGTGAATTCGTCGGTGATCTCTGGATATGCATTTGATTTTAATGCGGGGCGAAATGCGATATCGGTGCGGGTGGTGATCGATGGCGTGACCTATACGCCGGTGGTGGCGAATGTGGAGCGTCCGGAGTTGGAGGCGACGCTGGGGTCCACGGGTCATGGGTTTGTGATTGCGACGCCGACGCTGGGGAGCGGGACGCACGCGGTATCGGTGTATGCGTTGGATAATCCGAACGGTACGGCGACGCTGCTGGGGACAGGGAGTTTTACGACCGTGGCGGCGCCGGTGGGCTATGTGGATGGGGCATCGCGGGTGGGCGTGAGCGGATGGGCATTGGACCAAGATACACCGACGCAGGCGATTAATGTGCGGCTGTATATCGATGGCGTGCTGTATATGACGGTGGCGACGAGCAGTTTGCGGGGGGATGTGAACGCGGCGTATTCGGTGAGCGGCAATCATGGGTTTTATATTGCGCTGCCGGAGCTGAGCGTGGGGATTCACCGGGTGGATGTGTATGCGTTGGATTCGACGACGAGCGCGTTGACGCTGGTGGGGACGCGCACGATCGATACGAATCGTGCGCCGACGGGTTGGTTTGATGGCGTGTCGGGCGGGCATTTGGTGGGCTGGGTCTATGATTTGGATACGCCGGCGGAAGGGTTGCGGGTGCGGGTGGAAATTGACGGGCTGGTACCGGTGTACATCCAGGCGAATTTGTATCGGCCGGACGTCAATGCATATACGGGCGGATCGCACGCGTATAGCTATGCGATGCCGCAGATGGCGGCGGGGGCGCATTTCGTGACCGCGTATGTGGTGGATTCGACCAGTGGCGTGATGCACCTGCTGGGGACATCGAACTGGACGGTGACGTCGCCGGCGGGCAATTTGCTGCCGATTGGTTATTTGGACACGGCGACGACGTCGGTGGCAGCGGGTTGGGTTTACGATCCTTCGACCTCGACTCCCATTCATGTGCGCGTGGATATTGATGGGGTGACGAGCGCGACGTTTCTGGCGAATCAGTCTCGTGCGGATCTGCAAAGGTATTTAAGCTCGGCGAATCATGCGTTCAGCTACACGTTGCCGACGCTTTCGGCCGGGGCGCACCGGATTGATGTTTATGCGATTGATTCGGTGAGCGGCGCGGCGGTGATAATTGGGCGGAGGTTGGTGGGATTGGCACCGTCTGCGGGATACGTGGATGGCCTGAACGCGAATTCAGCGTATGGATGGGCTTACAATCCGACGGTAGGCACAGGGCCGGCAAAGGTGCGGGTGGACATCGATGATTTTGCCGGCACGGCGGTGGCAGCAAGTGCGTCGCGGGGTGATTTGACGGCAGTGGTGGGATCGCCGAATCATGGATTTATGGTGGGCATGCCGAAGGTAGCGGCAGGGGAACATCGGGTGCGCGTGTGGATACTGGATGACTACCTCTTTGCGACGTTGTTGTCGGATCAAGTGTTGACCTTTGCGTGACCGGGAAACGGAACGCGTTTATAACGGTGGCTGGCTTGATTGTTATTCGTTGAGGCTGTGCGGAGAACCGGGTGAAGCGCGAGAAAATTCAACGTCGTTCGGGCAGCAAGTGGCGGGTGGGCGTGTTGGAGGCTCTGGAGTCGCGCGTGTTGTTGAGCGGCGTGACCGTGATTGCACACGGATACGAGCCATTTTCCAATGATCGGCCGGGGTGGATTGACAGCATGGGGGAGGCGGTGCTGGCGCGGGCGGGCGGGGGCAGCATGTATGCGTTGCGCATTAAGAGTCAATTTTTGGGCGATGCGAAGGTGGAGTCCTTCAAGAAGATATCGGGGCCGGATTCGACATCGGCGGTGAATACAACGGGCGAGACGGTTTTGCTGGTGGACTGGGCGGATGCTTCGAACGTGGTTTTTCCGTTCTACAGTGCCGACAAGATTGCCGGGCTGGTCATTCCGTATTTGACGACGGCGCAGGCGTCGGTGGGGATTAGTGCGCCCTTGGCGCAGGGGTCGATCCAGTTGATCGGGCATTCGCGCGGGGCATCGGTGGTGTCGGAGATAGCGCGGAAGTTGGGGAATGTGGGGATATGGGTGGATCAACTGACGACGCTGGATCCGGTGCCGGTGGGATCGGACCCGCAGGTGGCGTTTTTGCGGAACACGATTTTCGCGGACAACTATTACGAGACGAATTCGGCCACGCCGGGGAAAGCTTTGGGCGGGGCGTACAACGTGGGGGGATTGGATCTCGGCGGCGCGTATTCGGTGGCGGATGGCGGACAGCACAATGATGTGTTTCTTTTTTATCACGGCACGATCAACACGGCGGCCGATGCCAACAACGGGGATCATAATGTTGTTTCTTCCTGGTATCCGAACAATGATGTGAATCGAAACACGACGGGGTTTTATTATTCGCGCATCGGCGGGGGAACGAAGCCGAACTCAGGGCTGTCGACGCTTTTTGGGGGGTCGGCGGCGCGGGGCGCGTTGTCGCGGTCGGGCACGCAATGGGGGAGCATCGGGCGGGTGAATATGACGGCGACGACGTTGCTGGCGGGGCAATCTTTTTCGGCAAACTATTATTATCAATCCGTGGATGGGGCGCCGGCGCTGGCTTGGTACCTTGACCCGGACACGAACCCGTACAACGGGAACGAAATATCCACGGGCTCGCCGGTGCTTCTGGCGTCGACGGGGGAAAGTGTAGCGAGTCAGAATGCGGCGATCACCGCGCCGAGCCGGGCGGGAACGTATTATCTTTTCGGCAAGATTCACAAGGGGTCGCTGGAGCGCATCGCCTATGCGGCACGGACGCTGACGATTGTTGATCCGGCGCCAATTGGTGTTGTGGATGGGGCGTCGCGGGTAGGAGTTTTTGGCTGGGCGCTGGACCGGGACACGCCTGCGCAATCGATCAACGTGCGGGTGGATATTGACGGAGTTTTTTATTCGGTGACGACGAGCAGCACGTTGCGGGCCGATGTGAATGCGGCCTACGGAGTGACGGGGAATCATGGCTTTTTCGCCAGTTTGCCGGTGCTGTCGCCGACATTGCATCGGATAGATACGTACGCGGTGGATTCGTCCAATGGCGCGGCGGTGTTGATCGGATCGACGACGATCAATGCGAATCGGGTGCCGGAAGGATATGTGGACGCGTTGACGACGAGTACGCTGCAGGGCTGGGTGTGGGATCAGGATACGGGAGGGACGGCGGTGATTCGGGTGGATATCGATAATTTTGCGCCGATATTTGTGTGGGGCGTGTTCAGCAGGCCGGATGTGGATGCGTACACGGGCGGGCAACATGCTTTTTGGATGGATATGCCGCAGTTGCAGGCGGGGTCGCACACGGTGCAGGTGTGGTCGATTGATACGACGAATCAGTCGTTGAAATTGATGGAGAGCAAGACGTTGGTGGTGGCGTCGCCGGAGGGGAATGGTTTGCCGATCGGGTATATCGACGGCGTTACACCAGAGAGTGCGGTCGGCTGGATTTACGATCCGGACAATAGCGCGGCGTCGATCAATGTGCGCGTGGATGTGGATGGGGTGGCGGGGGCGGTGTTTGCGGCAGATCTGTATCGCGCGGATGTGGCGGCGTATCTGGGGAGCGGGAATCACGGCTTTCATTTCGTGATGCCGACGCTGGGGGCGGGATCGCATCGCGTGGAGGTGTATGCGTACGATGCGACGAGTGGGCAACCGGTGCTGGTGTCAGGGCGTTTTGTGAAGTCAGCGGGGGTGACGGGGTACGTGGATTTTGCGAATACTTCGGTGAGCTTTGGTTGGGCGTACAGTTTTGATACGAGTGTGCCGGTGTATGTGCGGTTGGATGTGGATGATTTAGTTGGGCAGGTGGGGTTGGCGAATGGGGCGCGGGCGGACTTGACGCCGCTGGCGGGTGATCCGAATCATGCCTTCTGGATGCGGTATCCCACGATTTCGGCGGGGATTCATCGGGTGCGGATGTGGGTCATTGATCCGCAGACGTTTTCGCTGACGCTGATTTATGACAATCCATTGAGCTTTGCTTAGTGCGGCGGGGGAAAGGAGCGGGGGAGTGGGTCGCGGTGGCGGCGGATATCGTTACAATGCCGGGTTTGGCGTCGACAATTGCCAGCGGGGTAAATGGTCGGGCGATTTTCGGCAGGAGTTTTGAGTGAACGCGGTAAAAAAACAGGTGAAGAGTCCGTTGTGGGTGGGTTTGCGGGCGGCCAAGGCGAATATGGTTCCGGGGTTGATCGTGCAGGCGATTCTGGGGGCGCTGATTGTGGGGTATTACTATTATCCGCCGTCGAAGGTCCTACTGGAATCGTTGGCGAAACTGCAGAAGGAGATGGAGATCACGTTTGCGGTGGTTTCCACGATTATCGCGGGGGCGGTTTTGCCGGAGATCTTGAAGATTGTCTGTTTTCAGAAGGGGAGGCCGACGCGGAGCAATTTTCGGACGATGGTGGCGGCGGGGATTTTGTGGGGAACGCAGGGGATCATTGTGAATTCGTTGTATCGGTTGCAGACGCAGATGTTTGGGGGGGAGATTGATGTGCCGACGGTGATGAAGAAGGTGGTGGTGGATCAATTTATTTTCAATCCGTTTTTTGCGGCGATTGTGAACACGATTTTTTACAATCTTTTGCACATTGGGTTTACGTGGGAGAATTTTCGCGGTTGTCTGACGTGGACGTATTACAAGAGGAATGTATTTCCGGTGTTGATTGCGACGTGGGGGGTGTGGGTGCCGATTGTGACGGGGGTGTATGTGCTGCCGCAGCCGCTGCAATTTCCGTTGTTTGCGTTGGCGTTGACATTTTGGGGGAACATCCTGGCGTGGATCGGGCATGCGCAATCGCAGGGGACGACGACGGCGAAGGAGCCGGACGTGGCGACGGCGATATGAGTGGCGTTTTTAGGCTAAAAATGACAGAGTGCCAAAAAGAGCGAGAAAGAGAGATGTGGCTTGGCAATCTCGTCCCAATCCCGATAGGAGATGTAGGGATTCGCGCATTTGGGGGGGAGATGAGGGGGTGATGCGGTACGGAGTATAGCGATGCAAAATCCAATGAAATCAACCGAGCAGGGATTTTAGCCAGGGGGCGAGGTCGGTGGCTTGGAGGTTTTTTTGAGGGGGGAGAGGGGTGGAACTGAGGAGGACGGGGTGGGTGGCGTGGTTGGTGGTGAGGCCGTGGGAGCCTTTGATGAGGGCGGGGTTTTGAGCGATACATTTTTTTTGCGGGTCGAAGAAGAGTTCGCGGGGGTCGTAGCCGGGCTTGGCGTGGATGTCGACGGTGAATTGCCATTGGGGTTTTTCGGCTTCGCCTTCGGGGGTGAGGGGCCACCAGTCGTGGGCGAACCAGGCGTTTTCGTGGGCGAGGGCGACGAGGTTGCCGGTGCGCGGGTGGTTGAGGCCGGCGGCGGCGATTTGTGGGCCTTCGAGGAGTTGGGCGAGGCCTTCGAGGTTTTGGAGGGCGGTGCGGGTGGCGGTGAGGGCGTCGGGTTGGCAGTAGATGTGGGCGATCTGGTGATCGGCCATGGCGAAGGCGCGGGTGGTTTCGTGATCGACGATGGTTTTGCCTTGGGGGTCGAGCTTGGTTTTGAGGAGGCCGGCCTGGCGGAGGGCGAGGTTGGGGAGGATGGGGGTGGTGGTGTCGGTCATGCCGTAGTCGCCGAGGATGATGAGGTTGTGGCCTGCGTTGCGGACGGCGTTGGCGAATGGTGCGAGGAGGGCGTCGAGGGCTTGGAGGTCGGCGATATTTTGGGGGTGGGATGGGCCGAGGCGTTGGAGGTTGAAATCGAGGTGGGGGATGTAGACGAGTTGGAGGTCCGGGGCGTGATGGTTCCAGACGTGTTGGGCGGCGGCGACGATCCAGGTGGAGGAGGGGAGGGCGGCCATGGGGGACCAGTAGTTGTGGAGGGGGAAAGGGCCGAGCGTGGAGACGAGGGTGGGGTAGAGTTCGGGCGGGTTGGAGAAGCAGGCGGTGAGAGTTTTTGTGCCGGAGGCGTCGGTGGTGTGGATGGGTTTGGGGGTGAGGACGATGTCGGCGGCGGGATGGGTGCGGGAGGGTGAGGGCATGGAGTTTTGCCAGAAGAGCATGGCGACTTTTTTGTGGGAGGAGCCGTCGGGGTTTTGCCAGAAGCGTGGGGTTTGGAGGAGGGAGTTGGATTGTTCCCAGAAGGAGACTTCCTGGCGGAAGGTGGCGTGGGAGGTGAGGTCGAGGTGAGGGGTGAGATCGGGGCGATTATGGGTGAGGAGGCCATTGGCGATGATGCCGTGGCGAGAGGGGAGGACGCCGGTGGTGAGGGTGGCTTGGATGGAGGAGGTGACGGCGGGGAGGGAGGGGGTGTAGGACGCGCGGTGTGGGAGGGAGGCGAGGAGGGGGAGTTTTTGGAGGTCGGATGTGGCGAGGAGGGAGGTGTCGAGGCCGGCGACGAGGAGGAGGAGGGTGCGAGGCATGAGGGACTCCTTGGGGAACGGGTAGGGGAGTAGGGGGGTAACGGCGTATCGGCGTGACAGAGAAGGGAGTTTCGAGGTTTGAAGGTGAAGATTCAAGTGATTTGGCGGCGGGGGCTTGAAAGTTTTCGAGCGGGCGCGGAGACTTGGGGGAATGATAGATGTGATTTTTTTGCCGAGTGAGTTGGGTGATGCGGATTTGTCGCAGAGCCAGGTGGTGGTGTTGGATGTATTGCGGGCGACGAGTTGCATGGTGACGGGGTTGGCGCAGGGGGCGCGGGAGATTCGGTTGTTTGATACGTTGGACGGAGCGCGGGCGGCGAAGAAGGCTGGGGGGATGGCGGGGCCGGTGATTTTAGCGGGGGAGAGCGGGTGCTTGAAGCCGGGGGATTTTGATGTGGGGAATTCACCGGGTGAGTTTGTGACGGAGAAGGTGGGCGGGGCGACGATTTTGCATGCGACGACGAATGGGACGCGGGCGGCGGTGAAGGCGGCGGCGGGCGGGGCGCGGGTGATGTTGGCGGGGAGTTTGCTGAATGCGGGGGCGACGGCGGAGGGGTTGCTTGCGGGGTTGGATGGGGGTCATACGCTGCTGCTGTGTGCGGGGACGAACGGGAAGAATGCGGTGGAGGACGTGATTGGAGCGGGGGCGATTTTGTTTGCGTTGTTGCAGGCGACGTATCGGACGGACTTGCCATTTACGGACAATGCGTGGATGGCGTATCACACGTTTTGTGCGGTGAAGGGGCGGCTGGCGGCGGCGTTGCGACTGGGGGCGGGCGGCGTGAACGTGATGGAGGCGGGGTTGGAGGATGACATTGATTTTGCGGGCCGCTTGGATGTGTTTGGGGTGGTGGCGAAGATTGAGATGGGGGGCGGGGTTTTGCGGGTGAGGAAGGGGTAAGGTTGGAGGTCCGCTGATGCGCGATTTGTGGCAGCGATGAAGGGGCGGGATGTCAGGAAGATATTGACGCTCAACAAGAAAGATTTTGTTAGGTACGCGGATATCGACGTGCTTTCGCCGGAGGATGTGGTGGCGGCGACGTAACATTTTTTGAAAAGGCTGGTGGTGTTTGGCTTTGCGGCGGGAGGGATGTCGCTTAGACTTTGGCAGCAAATTTGGTGCGTTCTGAGGAGTAGCGACAATGCAGGTTCCGGCATTTCATGGGAATATTTCGTTTAATGCTCAGCATTCGCCGATGGGGGCTTTTTTTTCGTTTACGTGCGGGCACTTCGGGACGCGCGGGGGGTTGGCGGCGCAGTTGGGGAAGCCGGCGAATCAAGACATTTACATTGGGGTGAAGGAGGGGGATCGGCATGGGGAGGGGACGATGAAGTGTTTGCCGTTTTTTGAGGGGGCGGAAAAGGGGGCGAAAGTGGGGGATGGAGCGGCGAATGCGGCGGCGGCATTTTTGGTGGAGCAGGCGAGTGGGGCGGCGGCGGGGACGGCGGAGAAGCCCAAGGTGGCGGCGTATGGGAAGGGGGACATCACGCGGTTTTATTCGTGGTCGACGGATATGTGGAAGACGGGGGATTTTGAATTTCGTTTGTATACGCCATTCGATTCGATCCCGGATCCCGCGAAGGCATCCAGTGCGACGATGCGGGCGGCGTTGATTCCGGCGGTGCCGGGAGAGTTGGTGGTGGACAATCGGAAGGGGACGACGACGAAGACGGGTTTTGTGGCGCTGGGTTTTCATGAGGCGGGGATGCGGCAGTTGGACGAGGGGTTGCCGGCGGGGCGGGTGGGGTTTGCGTTGCGGTCGGGGCTGGGGTTTGCGGCGGAGCTGGTGGAGCTGAAGGCGGATGGGACGCGTTTGGGGAGCGATGAGACGGGGGTTTTGCCGTTTACATTTATGCGGTGGGGTCCGAGCGAGGGGTTGATGGAGAAGGACAACCCGGTGCATTTGCTGGGGTCGTGTCCGGGGATTGGTTTTGAGGTGCCGGCGGGGAAGACGTATATTTTGCGTTTGGCGTTTGGGTGTTACCTGGAGGGGAACGTGACGACGCGGCTGGAGGGGCGGTATTTGTACAAGCGTTATTTTGCGAACCTGCAGGATGTGTTGAACGAGGCGCTGGGGTATGTGCGGTTCGTGAAGGTGGACTGCAACACGCTGAATGACAAGTTGTTGTTGTCGGGGTTGAACGCGGATCAGCAGTTTTTGGTAGCGCATGGGACGCGGAGTTATTACGGGAGCACGCAGTTGCTGGAGGTGGGCGGGCAGCCGTACTGGGTGGTGAACGAGGGGGAGTATTGCATGATCAACACGCTGGATTTGTCGGTGGATCATGTATTTTGGGAGCTGAAGTGGAACCCGTGGGTGGTGCGGAATGTGTTGAATAATTTTGTGCGGTACTACAGTTACCAGGACCAGGTGAAGGATCCGAAGACGGGGGCGCTGAGTGCGGGCGGGATCAGTTTTACGCATGACCAAGGGGTGAACAACCAGTTCTCGCCGTTTGGGCGGAGCAGTTATGAGTTGAAGAATCTGGACGGGTGTTTCAGCTACATGACGATGGAGCAGTTGTGTAACTGGACGCTGATCGCGGTGAGCTACGTGGTCAAGACGGGGGATGTGGAGTGGCTGCAGGAGAAGGCGGGCACGATCGGGGCGTGTGCGGAGAGCATGAAGGCACGGTGTCCGGAAGGGGTGATGGCGTTGGACAGCGCGCGATGCGGGACGGGGCAGGAGATCACGACGTATGATTCGCTGGATGCGTCATTGGGGCAGGCGCGGAATAATTTGTACTTGGCGGTGAAGGGGTGGGCGACGTATGAAGGGTTGGGTTATTTGCTGACGATGCTGGGAGAGGGGAAGAAGGCGGCGGAGATGGCGTCGGCGGGGAAGAAGGCGGCGGCGCGGGTGGCATCGCAGATGAACAGGGAGGGATTCATACCGGCGGTGTTTGAGGCGGAGAACGCGGGGTATCAGTCGAAGATATTGCCGGCGATCGAGGGGTTGGCGTACCTGTTGTATTGGAAAGAATGCGATCCGCAGGGATGGGGGAAAAAGGATATGCTGAATGAGCTGGTGGCGAACGAGCAGGGGGAGATGCTGAAGGCATTGCGGCGGCATACGGAGACGCTGCTGTCGGAGAAGGCGGAGGGGGTGAATCGATTCGCGGACGGGGGAATGAAGTTGTCGAGCACCTCGCAGAATTCGTGGGTGAGCAAGATCGCGATCTTTGAGCATGTGGCGCGGGAGGTTTTTAATCTGGATGAGTTCGGAGCGCCGCGGAAGGAGGGCGCGGGGACGACGGGATGGGAGAGATCGGATGCAGCGCATACGAAGTGGCAGGTGGAGGGGGCGAGCGGGTATTGGGCGTGTTCGGATCAGATCGTGAGCGGAGTGGCGGCGGGATCGAAGTATTATCCGCGGATCGTGACCACGGTGTTGTGGCTTAAGGAGGGGTAACGGCGTATTGGGCGTAACGGAGTATCGGAGTGACCATTAGGCCGTTACCAGAACAAGGGAGTTGGCGCGATGAAGTACGATGACACGGGGCCGGTGACGGTGAATGAGAGGGTTTCGCTTCTGGTGATGGTCGCATTGGTGGTAGTGGTGGGGATGGGGGTGGCGGGTGCGGTGTATTTGAGTCAGATGAAGGGGAAGGAACCGGCGGTGCCGGTGGTGGGAGGGGAGGTGGCGAAGACGGAGGAGGTTCTGCGGGTGAATCCGGAGAAGGTTTTGCCGAAGGAGGTGGCGGTGGTGCCGGCGCGGCGTGCGCGTTCGGAGGAGGGGGTGACACGGCTGAGGAGCGGGACCGTGATCGTGCGGCAGAAGGAGGCATCGGCGCGGTTGACGCGGTCGTCTGGTGGGGTGGGTCGGGTGTCGATACGGGATAGCCGAAATTCGCGTGAGGTGCTGGAATTTAATGAGGCGGTGCAGAAGTTGGTGCGGGGTGAGGAGGTGGGTGGGCAGTTGCTGAGTCTGACAGCGGAGCAGATTGGACGGATTCGGGTGCTGGATATGGAACACAATATTTTGACGAGCGGGGAGCATAAGAAATTGCTGGAGTTGTATGACGAGCGGGAGAGTGCGAAGGGTGCGGCGTTAGAGGCGGTGGATGCGCAGTTGATGGTGATTGTGGCGGGGGCGACGACGCCGACGCGGGTGGAGTTGTTAAAGGAGAAGGTGGGGAAGTTGGGGGAGATTTTGACGCGCGGGCAGGAGAAGGCGTTGCGGGAGGCGTTGGCGGGGAGGGGGGCGACGACGCCGGGGCCGGTGCCGGAGACGCGGCCGGTGGGTTCGCCGTGAGGAGGATTTTGCGATCCTCCATTCCGGCAGGAAGGACTTTTTCTTTGAGAGAAGGCGGGTAGAATCGGGGGCTTCTGAATGTGGTTGTCTTTTGATTTTTGGAATTGAGTAACGAAGGAGTTTAGATATGCCGGTACGTTCTGCGAGCGCTGTGTGGGAAGGCGATTTGGTCAAAGGGAAAGGGACGGTGAAGGGGGCGTCGGGGGCGTTTACGCATCCGTATTCGTTTGGGACGCGTTTTGAGAATGCGCCGGGGACGAATCCGGAGGAGCTTTTGGGAGCAGCGCATGCGGGGTGCTATGCGATGGCGCTGGCGCACACGCTGAGCGGGGCGGGGTTTGCGGTGAAACGCGTGGATGCGGCGGCGGATGTGACGATCGACAAAGTGCCCGAGGGGTTCAAGATCACCAAGATCAAGCTGACGGTGCGGGCGGAGGTAACGGGCGTGGATGCGGCGAAGTTTGGCGAGATAGCGACGGCGGTGAAAGGTGGGTGCCCGGTATCGCAGGCGTTGTCGGCGGTGCCGATAGAGTTGGATGCGAAGCTGGTGTGAGCGGGCTCATCCCGAGGGTGAACGACGTAAATAGCCACAAAAGCCACGAAAGACACAAATGAAGGTTGGTGTGTTTTGTGTTTTTGTAGGCTATTTTTTTGCCGGTTATTTTTTGACAAGGGCGGTGGCGGTTTCGGTGAGTTTGGCGGTCATAACTTGGCGGGAATATTTTCCGCGGAGGATCTGGCGGGCGCGGGATTCGAAGGTGGGTTGGGCGGGAGTGACGGCGCGGAGAGCGGCGAGGAGGGAGAGGGTGTCGCCGATGGCGTGGACGGAGCCGAGGGATTCCTCGAGGAGGGTGAGGGCGACTTCGGTGTCGGCGGGGCCGATGTAGATGGAGGGGCGGCCGGCGGCAAGGATGCCGTAGAATTTGGAGGGGACGATGAGGCCGGTGGTGTTGGGGGCCTGGGTGATGAGGTGGGCGTCGGCGGCGGAAAGGGTTTCGGGGAGTTTTTCGCGGGGTTGATAATCTAGGAGGAGGATGTTGGGGAGTTTGTGTTGTTCGGCGAAGCGTTGGATTTCGGTCATGCGTTTTCCACCGCCGATGAAGACGAAGCGGAGTTGCTGATCGACGGGGTCAGGGGAGGCGGCGAGGGTTTTAATGGCGGTGCAGAGGGTGGAGATATCGTGGCCTAGGCCGAGGTTGCCGGAGTACATGATGACGCGGGAGTGGGTGAGATTGTGTTCGAGGAGGAAGAGGTTTTGGTCGCGGGGGACGGGGACGATTTCATCGGGATCGGCCCAGGGGGTGATGAGGACGAGTTTGGCGGGGTGGATGTTTTTGGCGGCGATGACTTTGTGCATGCAGCGGCCGAGGACGATGACGCGATCGGCGGAGCGGAGGAGTTTGCGGTGGACGCGATCGAAGAAGCGGGTGACAAGGGAGCGCGGTTTCCACATGCCGAGGGCGACGGGGACATCGGGGTAGAGGTCCATTTCATATTGGATGTAGCGTGTGCCGCGGAAGAGTTTGAGGAGCATTCCGACGACGCCGACCATGGGGGGCGTGGTGAGGCAGACGACGACGTCTTGTTTGGGGAGGGTGAGGGCGCGCCAGAGTGCGAGGGTGTGGAAGAGTCCGAAGTCAATGAGGCGGGTGAGGATGCGGCCTTTTTTGAAGAGGTTGGCACCGACGCGGTAGACGGTGGCGCCGTGGTAGGTATCGCGTTTGGGGAGGACGGCACCTTGTTTGCCGTAGACGGAGCGCGAGGCGATGACGGTGACGGTGTGGCCGTGGGCGGTGAGGTGTTCGGTCCAGTCAGCGAGGTGCTGAGCGGTGGCGACGACGTCGGGCCAGAAGGGTTGGTTGATGATAAGTATGCGCATGTGTGAGGATTATCGGCTAGGTGCGGTGTGGGTTAAGCAGTTAATTGGCGAAGTAGTTGAATGAGCGGGGGAGGTTTTGCGGAATGGGAGTAAGATATGGAGGGACGAGGGTGGGTAAGGGTATCGCATTGGAGAATTGGCGTATGAAGTTTGTGTTGTTGCCGTTGGGGAGTGCGGGGGATGTGCATCCGCTGGTGTGGGTGGCGAAGGTGCTGGCGGGGCGGGGGCATGAGGTGTGCATGGTGGCGCAGGCGATGGTGGCGGAGATACCGCGGCGTGCGGGTTTGCGGACGATTGAGGTGGGGACGCGGGAAGAGCAGGAGAAGGTGGTGAAGAATCCGGATTTGTGGCATCCGAAGAAGGGGTTTCAGATTTTGGCGGAGCGATTTCCGCATTGGGCGCGCGAGATGTTGCCGGCGATCAAGGCGGAGATTGATGCGGGGCCGGGGGAAACGGTGTTGATTGCGGGAGGGATTGCGTTGGCGGGGCGGATGGCTTCGGAGGCGTGGGGCGTACCGTGCGTGACGGTGCATTTGCAGCCGAGTGCATTTTTGAGCGTAGAGGCCAGCCCGGTGATGGCGGCGGGTTTGGAGTGGCTGCCGAAGATGCCGCGGTGGGTGCGGCGGATTTTGTTTGGGATGATTCATCGGGAGGTGGACCGGGCACTGGCGCGGCGAGTGAACGAAGTGCGAAAGGAACTGGGACTGCGGGAAGCGGTGCGGGGGATTTTTCGGGAGTATTGGATGTCACCGGATGGGGTGCTGGCGTTGTTTCCGGAATGGTTTGCGGCGAAGCAGAAGGACTGGCCGGAGCAGGCGGTGACGACGCGATTTCCGTTGTATGACGAGGCGGGCGAGCGCGGGGTGGATGCGGAGTTGGAGGAATTTTTTGTGGAGTGTGGAGCGGAGAAGCCAGTGTTATTTACGCCGGGGAGTGCGAATTTGCATGCGGAGGAGTTTTTTGCGGTGGCGGCGGGGGCGTGTGAACGAATGGGGCGGCGGGGGTTGTTGGTGACGCAGTATCCGGAACAAGTGAAGCGCGTGCCGCGAGGGTGCAGGATGTTTGAGTATGTGCCTTTTAGTGCGACATTTTCGCGGTGTGCGGCGGTGGTGCATCATGGGGGAGTGGGGACGTGTGCGCAGGGATTGGCGGCGGGTGTGCCGCAGTTGCTGATGGCGATGGCGCATGATCAACCTGACAACGGGGGGAGGTTGCGGCGAATGGGCGTGGGGGATTACGTTTATCCGAAGAAGTTTACAGCGGAGCGCGTGGCGGAGAAGGTGGAGGGATTGGTGCGGTCGAGCGCGGTGGCGGCGGCGTGCGCGAAATACAAGAAGATGATGGGGGAGCAGATGGGGCGGGAGGAATTTGGGAAGTTGGTGGAGGGGCTGGGGGAGAGGGGGTTGAGGAGGAGGGGATCGTAAACCCAGGGTTCTGGATGGGGCACGTGGACGATTTGCCCGGGTTGAATAAAACGCAGCGCCGCGCGTACTGCCGGAGCGTGTTTCTGCAAGTCGTGAATTCTGTTACTCTTGCCGAGGAGCACGATCAGGCTGATTCCGCGGGCAGAGAGTTTGTTCTGATATTCGATATTTTGGTCGAGCGTGATAAGCACATCGATTTTGTGCAGCACCAATGCATCGATCAGTTCGCCGTTAGTCATCCCCGAGAAACCCAGGAACCCAGCGGTGGCTACTTCGCACTCAGGCGGTTCAAAACGAAATGCCTGCGGCATGTTTTCATCAAGGAGCACGCGCCTCGGTCATGACCTTTTTGCATGCGAGTGCGACGAGACCGGTGCATTGAGCACGTTCGACAGTGGGGTATTGTGCGAGGAATTCGTCGAGGGAAGAGCCGCCTTCGAGGTAATCCCAGAAAATCTGGATGGGTACGCGGGTGCCCACAAAGACGGGTTCGCCGCTCATGATTTCGGGATCACTGTTGATGATGGGCAGAGTTTGAATCGCGGATATGGTTTCACCTCAACTGGTATTGTGGCCGAAATGAGAGGCTATCGACCGACAATTGGCGATCAGTTGCGGTTCTGCTCGTACCAGGCGATGGTTTTTTGGAGGCCTTCTTCGAGGGTGGTGCGAGCCTGGAAGCCGAATTTTTCGCGGGCCTGGGTGGTGTCGAGGCAGCGGCGGGGTTGGCCGTCGGGCTTGGTGGGGTCCCAGACTATTTTGCCGGTGAAGCCGGTGAGCTTGGCGACGAGTTCGGTGAGGGCCTTGATGGAGATTTCGCGGCCCATGCCGAGGTTGATGGGGGCGGGTTCGTTGTATTTTTCGGTGGCGAGGAGTATGGCTTCGGCGGCGTCTTCGACGTAGAAGAATTCGCGGGAGGCCGAGCCGGTGCCCCAGGCGGAGATGTGATCGTCGTGGGCGTTGCGGGCTTCGATGGATTTGCGGATAAGGGCGGGAATGACGTGGGAGGATTCGAGATCGAAGTTGTCACGCGGGCCGAAGAGGTTGACGGGGAGGAGGTAGATGGCGTTGAGGTTGTATTGTTGGCGGTAGGCCTGGCACATGACGAGGAGGGCTTTTTTGGCAATGCCGTTGGGGGCGTTGGTGATTTCGGGGAAGCCGTTCCAGAGGTCGGATTCTTTGAAGGGGACGGGGGTGAGGTTGGGGTAGGCGCAGATGGTGCCGATCTGGACGAATTTTTGGATGTGGTGGATGCGGGCCTGTTCGAGGAGGTGAAGGCCCATGGCCATATTGGCGTAGAAGTAGCGGCCGGGGTTAAGGCGATTGGCGCCGATGCCGCCGACTTGTGCGGCGAGGTGTATGACGATGTCGGGGCGGGCGTCGAGGTAGAGTTTTTCGACGGCGGATTGGTTGGTGAGGTCATAGTCTTTGGAGCGGGGGATGAAGATGTCGGACGCGGGGATGCCGCGGGCGCGGAGTTTATCGACGACGAATGAGCCGAGGAATCCGGCCCCGCCGGTGATGAGGTAGCGCATAGTGGGTTCCTTCTATAATCCCTTGTTTTATCGGCTAGATTTCACTCGCGGTCGAGGACGATTTGGGCACTTTGGAGGATCTTTTGGGAACGTTCGATGAGGGGTGTCCAGGTTGGGCCGACTTCACTGTTGGCAGCGGCCATTTCGTCATCGAAATAGGACTGCATGGCTTTCTGGAAGGAGTCGGGCTCGACGATGGAGATGGACTCGGCGCGGATGTTGGTGCGTGAGCGGTAGACGTTGCCGATGGACGCTTGGATGAGTGCTGAGCGGGCGCGAGCGACGGCTGCGGTGGAGGCACTGGGGGCGACTTTCAGGGCGTCTTCGCAGGCCCAGCGGGCGGAGGGGGGATCTTTGAGTTGCATCCGGCCCTGGCCCTTGAGCATCAGTAGCGAGTAGCGATCAAAGGGTTTGGCGGCAGCGCCGGAGAGCAGGAACACGCGCGAGATTTGCTGCACGCTAATCCTGTATTCCTTGGCCGCGTACATGTCCGCAATTTCCTGGGCGGTGGCGATCTTCGCGGGCGGGTCGACGAAGCTGCGGATGGGTTGGGTTTCGGCCTGGCCGAACGCGAACGAGCAGGACGCCAGCAGGGACATGGCGACAAAACGAGCGGCGATACGCATGTGAACCTCCGGAGAAAGGGACAATGCACTTATCCTACGGCAAAGAAGTACGTTTCGGGAACGGGTGCACGTGCTGTGGGGCTTGCGAGATGTTTGCCATTCCCGGTGCTGTTATTTATGCGCGGGAAGCGGGCCGCGTGCGTTCTTTCCGGCTCAAACGAAGACCGGAATAGATGCCCGCCACCAGCAAGACGCCGCCCATGGCGACGCCGCGCATCCACGGCGGCTGATACAGGATAGCGACCTTGGTTGCACCGGGGGGCACAGTGACTTTTACGCGGTTCCACGCCTCGTCAGTGATGTCGATCGGCTGGGCGTCGGCGTAGGCTTGCAGGTCGGGAATGGAGAGGATGTTCGCGATCAGCACGCGCGGTTTGTCGGAGGCGGGCAGGACGATGTGCGCGCCGCCGTGGTCGAAACTGCATTCCAGTTTCGCATCGGCTTGGGCGGGGAAGAAAGCGAACGGGGAGGGATCA
Source organism: Phycisphaerae bacterium (assembly GCA_038248985.1). GTDB lineage: Bacteria > Planctomycetota > Phycisphaerae > WQYP01 > WQYP01 > JBBRWV01. The sequence continues at coordinate 14,101 of JBBRWV010000010.1, read as the reverse complement.
GGCACTTCGTAAACATCAAAGGAGGGGTGATCGAGGCGTTTGACCAGAAAGGACACATCCACGCCCTTGGCGACGCCGTCGGTGAACAGTGAGGGGTTGGTTTTGCTGACGATGACCCACCGGATGCCAAAGGCGCGATACGCTTCCAATGGTTCGCGACGGATCTGGCTGATGGCGCTGCGGTAGTCGTATGACCGCTCAACAATTGGATCGTAGATTTTTCCGGATGCGACGCCGTAGAGGGTGGGAAAGTTCAGGCCGAGGGAGAAAATGTAGTCGGGATCGGTCGAGCGGAACGGATGGACGGGCCAGACGCGGCCATTGGGAGAGCCATCGGGATTCAGCACGAGGTTGCGGAGTTCGGGCGGAAGTGGCGGATAGGGTTTGAATCCGAAATCGAAGAAGGAAGGAAGCGGGAGCGTGGCGTGGTAGAGCAGCAGCAGATTGGCGAGAACGCCCACGCCGATCTGCACGGGGCGAGCGATGAGTTTTTCCCGGATGAGTCCTTCGAGCATGAGGCCGCCGACGATCACAGCCAGGAGCACGACGACGGGAATTGCGCGCCAGGGGTAGTGCCAAAGGTTTGCATGGCCCATGCGATTGAGAAGTGGATAGGTCAGGCCGTTTTCGCCCATACAGAAATCGGCCATCACGAGCAGGGGTATGATCCAGAAGTGCTTAAGCCACATGAGTCGCGGGACGCGAGCGACGATTGCCGCGAAGATGGCCAGAGCCGCGAGGACGGCGAAGAGTGTGCCGAAGTAATAGAACTGGCCGGCGTAGGGTTTTTGCGCGAGGAAGTTGATGGAAATGGGTTCGTTGACCAGCGGAACGGGCACCAGCATGTTGAGGAATCCGTAGCCAATGCCGATGCCGTAGCTGTCTTGGGGGAGTTCGGATGCGAGGCACCATTGCTGCAGAAACAACGGGATACATAAGGCAGCGGCGAAGAGAGCGGCAGGCACCATCCAATAGAGCCGCCGCCAAGGGACGAACCTGAGCGCCAGGAGCACGGCCAGGGCAATTAGGATAGGGAGCAGTGTAAGAATGACGAGCTGCGGAAATCCCACGTGAAAAAACATGCCGAAGGAAAGGGCCATGCCGAAGGCCCATTTGAATCCGACTTTTCCGCGGATGAAGTGGGCGAACGAGAGGAACATGAGCGGTTGCCAGACGAGCGGAGGCGTGAAATTCAGCCACGAGCGGCCCATGATCAGGGCCTGTCCGGACAACACAAAAGCCAGCGCGATGGAGGTGGCGATCCACGGCCGCATGCCCAGGTATCGGCCCAGAAAATACGTGGCCCAGAAACCGCCGAGAATATGCAAAAACGCCCACACCTCGAGCATGGCGTATTCGTTATTGAGCACGAAGCGGGCGAACAGGTAGGAAATGTGCGTCGGCGGATACGTGTAGGACTCCAGGCCGCGATTCATCATCGGTGCGCCGAAGCCGAGGTACGGGTTGTACTGCGGCATTTGGCCCGACCAGAAACTGTGACAACCGGGCACCATGTTGGGCAGCACGGCGCTGCGGTTGTCATCTTGCGAGAAAAAGTAGGGCTCTCGGACTTCGATAAAGCCAAGAAGTCCGGTCAGCAGAAGAAAGGCGGTGATCGGAAATGCAATTCGGCCAAGAGAACTAGGCCGGGGAGAATTAAAGAGCGGCAGTTGCCCCGGATGGAGGGCAGCGCCAAGGAACATAACCCATCGCGGGGTGCGACGGCGCAATACCCACCGAAGGCATAGCAGGGTAATCACGAGTAGCGGGATGTTGAAAACAAGCCATTTAGCCATGAGGTTTGAGGATACTCCTGTGATGGTCCAGGCACAACGAATATGGAACCGCAACCGGGAGGCGATGTCGATCCGTCACGCCGCGCTCATTGCAAAAGTGGATGGGATTGACGAACATTGTAGCTATGTTTTGAGGATAGCCTTCTATATGAATCAGAGCCTGATGTCACAGACAGTCCTCAAGGTCGCCACACGTCGTTTGTTGCGGCTACATTTTGAAGCGGGCATCGGCCATATCGGTGGCAATCTTTCCTGTCTCGACGCAATGCTTTGCATCTACCACAACGTGATGCAGACCGACGACATCTTCATTCTCTCGAAGGGGCATTCGGCGGGGGCGCTTTATATCACGCTTTGGTCGCGTGGGGAACTGACGGAAGAGGATCTTCTGACTTACCATAAGGATGGCACACGCCTCAGCGTCCACCCGCCGTCCCACGGGGTGCCCGGCGTTGTTTTTGCCACAGGAAGTCTCGGTCACGGTGTGGGCCTGGCCGCGGGGATTTCGTTGGGAAAGCGTTTACGAAGGGAAGCCGGGCGCGTTTTCTGCCTCACGTCTGATGGCGAGTGGGATGAAGGCTCCTCCTGGGAATCGCTCATTTTTACTGCGCAGCACCAGTTGAATGTCACGATCATCGTGGACGCCAATGGCATGCAGGGGTTTGGGAAAACCGTGGAAATTGCAGACCTTGAGCCCTTGGCGGAGAAGTTTCGTAGTTTTCGGGTTCCGGCTGAGGACGTCGATGGACATGATCACGCCGCGGTGACTTCGGCGTTGATGAGCCGGAAAATGGGGCCGTTAGCCGTGGTGGCGCGAACGGTGAAGGGAAACGCCGTATCCTTCATGCAGAATCATTGGCAATGGCATTACCTGCCCATGAACACGGAACAGTACCAACAGGCATTGAGCGAGTTGGTGTAGGTGATGCGAAAAGTATTTTGCAGCGCAATGGTGAATCAGCAGAGCCGTCCGGAGTTTGCATTTCTGACGGGTGACCTGGGATTCATGGCACTGGAGGACCTTCGAACTTCGCTGGGTGAGCGGTTTATCAACGCGGGCGTTGCCGAGCAGAACATGGTTTCTGTAGCGGCCGGGATGGCGCGCGTGGGTCTGCGACCATGGGTGTACAGCATCGCGCCTTTTGTTTACGCGCGACCACTGGAACAGATTCGAAATGATGTGTGCTTGCACAATCTGCCCGTGACGCTCGTCGGCAACGGCGGGGGTTATGGTTATGGGGTGCAGGGCGGGACGCACCATGCGATCGAGGATTACGGCCTGCTTACGTGTCTGCAGAATATCCGCTGCTACATTCCGGCATTTGACGGCGATGTTCCGGAGATGGTCGCGCGCATTTTTCGACAGGATTCGCCGGCGTATTTGCGCTTGGGACTTTCTGAGCAGACATCAGACATGACGCTGCCGGCCTACGGGGCGTGGCGTCAACTCGTGAAGGGACGAGGATCCGTGGTTTTGCTTGTGGTGGGGCCGATGGTGGGGGGAATCTGGGCGGCGATTCGCGACGTGGAGAACTGCCCGAATCTCTGGGTGTTGAGCGAGTTACCATCGCATGAGGTGCCTGAGGAATTTCTTCGGCAAGCGGCCCAGGCGGAGCATGTGATTGTCGTGGAAGAGCATGTCGCACGTGGAAGCACCGGCGAGATGCTGGCGCGTGAGCTATTGTTGCGCGGCATTCACGTTCGGCGATTTTCACATCGGACGGCGATGGGTTACCCCAGCCGGCTTGCGGGGTCTCAGAAGTTCCATCGACTCGAGTGTGGGCTTGATGCTGCGAGTGTCCTCGCGCTCGTGCGGGAGAGTTCGCCATGATCGAAACGGCTGAACAGGAGCGGCTCGCCGCGAAGGTCCGCCAGTTACAGGGGCCCATTCTGGTGCTGGGCGGGAGCGGATTCGTCGGGGCAAATTTATTGCGACTGATACTGCGCGAGCGCAAGGACGTCGTGGGCCTGGCCTCCCGGTTGCCCAGTTGGCGTCTGGATGGCTTGGACAAGCAGAACGTATTCGCCGCAGATTTACTGGTGAAGACGACGTTGATTCAATTGCTGGCTGAATTGAAGCCACGCACCATTTTTAACTGCATTGCGTATGGCGCATATTCGTTTGAAGTGGACAGCGGGCTCATTTACGAGACCAACTTCAACCTGACGACGCGCCTGCTTGAGCAACTTTCGGCCCGGTCGATTTCCGCGTATGTTCACGCGGGAAGTTCTTCGGAGTATGGCGACAATGCGGCCGGCCCGGGCGAGGAAGCGCCTCTTTCCTGCAACAGTGACTACGCCGTCTCGAAAGCCGGTGCCGCGAACCTGATCCAGTACTATGGCCGGCGAAAGGGGCTGCCGTGTGCGAATCTGCGGTTGTACTCTGTTTACGGGCCGATGGAGGATGCTTCGCGGTTGATTCCCACCGTTGTGCGGAAAGGCCAGGCGGGGGAACTGCCGGAGTTTGTGCGTGCGGATGTTTCACGCGACTTTATCTACGTCGATGACGCGTGTGAGGCATTTTTTGATGCGGGGATTTACCTGTCGAAGGGCGAGGCCACCCATTTTGGCGAGTCGTTCAATATCGGGAGCGGCCGGAAAACCACCATGGCCGAGGTGGCTACGGCATCGAAGGCCATTTTTGGCATAGCGAAAGATCCGGTTTTCTCGATGCCCGAGCGCAAGTGGGACGTGGCAGAGTGGTACGCCAATCCTGAGAAATCGACACGCGTGCTGGGCTGGAAGGCGACTACCCGTTTCGCTGACGGTCTCAAACGCATGTCGGAGTGGTACGTCGGGCTGGCCGACAAAATTGCATACGAGCGCAACAGCAAGAAATTCGGCCTGGACATCAAGCACAGCGTCAGCGCGGTTGTGGCCTGCTACAAGGATGGCCAGGCGATTCCGATCATGTATGAAAGGCTGAAGCAGACCTTCGTCAAGCTGAACATCGATTACGAGATCATCTTCGTCAATGACTGCAGCCCGGATGACAGCGAGGAATGCATTCGCTCGCTGTCGCGCAATGATCGCCGCGTAATCGGAATATCCCACTCGCGCAACTTTGGATCGCAGGCGGCGTTTCGCAGCGGAATGGAGATTGCCCGCATGAATTCGTGCGTGCTTCTCGACGGTGATCTGCAGGACCCGCCGGAGTTGATCGAGAATTTCGTGGAACAGTGGCGTGCCGGCTTTGATGTGGTATACGGCCGGCGTGTGAAGCGCGAGGCCACGCTCTTCATGCAGTTTGCATACAAGTCGTTCTATCGCGTGTTCAATTACTTTTCCTACGTGCCCGTCCCACGTGATGCCGGTGATTTTTCGCTGCTCGATCGGCGCGTGGTACAGGCGATGCTGCGTTTCCAGGAGCGCGATCTTTTTCTTCGCGGCGTGCGGGCTTTTGCGGGATTCAAGCAAACGGGAGTGGACTATGTTCGCCCGGAACGGATGTTTGGTTCCACGACCAACAACCTCCTCAGGAATGTGGGTTGGGCCAAAAAAGGCATTCTCTCTTTCAGCAACGTCCCACTGAATCTTCTCAGTCTTTTCGCATCAATTTTGCTCGTTCTCAGCGTCATCCTCGGCATTGTGCAGATTTTTCTTCGCCTGCTGTTCCCCGGGTTGGCGGCCTCCGGCATTACCACCATTTTGCTGCTGCTTACCTTTTTTGGCGGGATCAACATTTTTGCGGTTGCGCTGGTGGGTGAGTATGTCGCAAAGATCTTCGAGGAAGTGAAGGGGCGTCCACTTTTTATCCGCCGCAGCGTCATACATGATGGCGAAGTGAGGCCGTTCGGCGATGATTCTTTCTCCAAGGAAAGGTGACCTGTGGCCTCGTTGGAAGATTGCAGCAATAGCCTTCTTCGCCGGCGCAACATGGCGACGCGAACAAGCGAAGTCTGGTGTCCGCCCGTGTTTAGGCGGCCCGCCGGTGGCTTAAGCGGGCTGGCATCAGCAACTCGCCGACTGCTCGATTTGCAGGCCGCATCGATTTGGAGCGACCTTTCCGTCGAACTGTGCACGATACGGGGACACATTCTGGATGTCGGGTGCGGCGCTCAGCCCTACCGTCAGCTTTTTCATTCCAGCGTTCATTACCGGGGTATCGACACCAGCGATGCAAAATCACACTTTGGCTACGAAGTTCCGGATACGACCTACTTCACCGGCGACACGTGGCCGGTGGGGGATCAGGAAATGAACGCGGTGCTCTGCACCGAAACGCTTGAACATGTGCTGCAGCCCCAGCAATTTCTCACTGAAGCCGCGCGATGCCTGGCTCCTGGCGGGCGACTGGTTCTTACCGTGCCGTTTGCCGCCCGCTGGCACTACATTCCCTATGATTACTGGCGTTATACGCCGTCAAGTCTTGCGAATCTGCTCATGAAAGCCGGCTTTGAGAATGTGCGCGTGTACGCGCGCGGCAATCGCGTCACCGTGGCCTGCTACAAAGTGATGGCCCTGATTCTGCCTCTGCTGATGCCGCAAAGAAAACACGTTGTTCCGGCGCTGCTGATGCGACTGGTGGGGCTATTTTTTTTGCCGAGCCTACTTGTACTTGCCGTGATCGCTCATGTTTCGCTGGCCTTTGAAGGCGGTGACGACTGTCTGGGCTACACGGTGCTCGCCGACCGTAAGGCCGTGTCCGGGGCGACGGAACAGGGCGGTGCAAGATGAAACCCGAGCTTGCCGCCCGCGCGTGCCCGGTATGTGGAAACAGCGAGCTGTCTCGCGTGTTTGCGGAGTCGAATGTCGATTGGGACCGTCTGGGTGCATTTGCGTTTGCCTTGCGAAAACTTCCAGAACACATGCATCATCGCCTTCTCTCCTGCGCTGGGTGTGATGTCCTCTATTCGAGCCCAGTGCCTACGGAGAGCAACCTGCTCGCGGCGTATGTTGCCGCGGATTTTGACAGCGGCAACGAGGCTGCACTTGCCAGCCTTACCTACATGCGACTCCTGAGTAAGTTTGAAAAGCCGCTTCCGGATCGCCAGGGCACCCTGGATGTCGGCACGGGTGATGGCGCATTTCTCGAACGGCTGGTCGATGCAAGATTTACCGGCATACTGGGAGTGGAACCGTCTGCAGCGCCGGTTGCCGCCGCCAATCCACGCGTGCGCCCGCTCATTATCGCGGGGGCTTTTCGCGGAAGTGATTATACCCCCGCGTCGCTGAGTCTAGTCACCTGTTTTCAGACGATTGAACATGTGTCCGATCCGCTCGCGCTATGTCGCGAGGCGTTCAGTCTGCTCAAACCCGGCGGCATGTTGATGCTGGTATGCCACAATCACCGCGCCCTGTCGGCAAAGTTGATGGGACGAAAATCGCCCATTTTTGACGTGGAGCATCTCCAGCTTTTTTCGATGAGAAGCATCCGCACGCTGCTTTCTGAGGCCGGTTTTTCCAACACGGTCGTGAAACCTGTTATAAACTCGTATCCGCTGGCGTATTGGCTCAGGCTTTCGCCACTTTCCATAGGCTTGAAACGCTGGCTGATTCCGGCGGCGAACTTCCTGCTGGTTGGAAAAATTTGCCTGCCTGTTCCCGCGGGGAATTTGGTGGCCGTGGGGTACAAGCCGCGTTAGTTTTATGTTTCCACAGCCGAGATCGAGCGGCAAATAACCCGTGTGCGAGCAGGTGTGACCCGCTGAAGTGAACCGATTTTCAAGGAATGACCATGGCCCCGCCGGAAGGCACATCGACCGCTGCGAAGAGTCGTTCAAGCCCACGTAAGGCGTTTCGTCCGCTGAATGTTTCGGTGGCTAGCTACGGACCGGTTTTGTTTGGCATTTCCGTAGGTCTGCAACTGCTCATGGCGGCATTTGTGTTGTGGGGTCCCAAGCGTACTCCCGCTCGAGAAACTCTTACGTCGCTCGGTGCCGCCCTGGTTCTATACGAACGCGACATTGCACTATTTGGCGCGGGGCTTGTGCTGCTTATCACTCTTCCGCTGCTCTTTGCTGCCTGCATGAACGCCGCTGTTGCGCGTCGGCCGGTCGAGGAGCGACCTCGCTTCGAGCGTTTTTCCGCCTGCTACACGGTTTTCATGGCACTGGCCAGCCTTCTGGGCTTTTTGTTTGTGCTCTCAGACAGACTTCCGTTTGTTTCCGCACTGAACAACCGCAGGGCCACCGCCTCCTGGGATATCGTGCAGCTTTTCCTGCCCATGGCGCTGGCCCTTGTTGGCGCGGCGTTTGATCTGCTTTTTCATTACCGCGATTCAACCTCGCCGGCCGAGACCTCGCGTCCGCCACGTGCACGTCCGTTGGTTGCCGTCGCGGTATTGTTGATCGCATGCCTTCTACTGTTTATTCCCAAGGAGGGCTGCGTTGAACTGGCAGAAGGCGCATTTGCTCGTGAATCTTTCCACCACTGGAGTTACTTCGCCATGGGGCCAGCCGTGGCGTTTCACAGCGGGCTGCCGTTGATTTCGGAAGCCGCCTGCCAGTATGGATTCGGCTGGCCACTCATGTTTGCCTTGCTGGATCCGGTTCTTCCGCTTTCGTTCTCCAACGCATTCTTTATCTCGGCGGCATACGCCGGAGTCTACATTCTTGGGGTCTACCTCGTTTTAAATGTGTTGTTGCGCAGCGTGCCGTGGGCCGTCTTCGGGGCGACAATGGCCATGCTCCTCCAGCTTTTTTACGGGATGGACCCCGGCATGTGCATGTGGAACTGGCCTTCCTCCACGCTTATGCGGCACCCTTGTGATGTCTGGCTCTTCCTGTGCATGATCGCGCATTTTCGTACGGGCCGTTTGCGCTGGGTTTTTGTGATGGGAGCCGTGCTGGGGGCCGCACTCGCATTTGGGCTGGATACCGGCGTTTTCGCCCTCCTGAGCGTTGCCGTCTATTTAGTGTTCCGGCTTGGCGCTCCAAAGCCTGCGGATGGGCCGCGTTCTCCGTTTTTGAAATCACTGGCCGCCCTATTTTCAGGCGTGATCACCGTGCTGATTCCACTGCTGATGTGGTCAAGTCACTTTACCGTGTTTTCACCATCGTTCCTTCAGGCGTGGTTTGAGGGTGTCCGGGTTCAGGGCTTCTCCGGCGTTGGTTTGATCCCCATCGCACGCAACGCCGACGGCGCCTTGATCATCTTTCTCCTCATGGTAGGCACCTACATCTTCGCCCTGATCCGTGCGATCGCCCGCCTGCTGGCGCGTAACGTGACGGATCGTGATGCCTTGGTCGCGTGCATCGCCGCTTACGGGCTGTGCTTATTGCTGGTGTTTGTCGCGCGTTCGCACCCCTACAACCTGTTTCATGCGATGGTGCCGTGGGCGATGGTGGTTGTCTGCCTTTTTTCAAACCTTGAAGATCAACTCACGCCCTTTCTGAGGCGTTCAATTGTTCCTTCCATGGTTGCTGCCGCCTCTGCTTTGGTGCTTCTCGCAAACCGCAACTATGCGGTCTATCCCTCCGTGCTGAACGCGGGCTTTGATCCGTACTTTTTCACTGCGCCCATCGACACGAGTTTCGTGGGGAGAGAGGCGGCTGCGGATGGCGATTTCCGATCCATTGCCGTGAAGCTTGAAGTGTATGGTGGCACCGAACAGAAGGTGCTCATTCTTCACCCGCACGACACCTCCCTCTATTACGCCGCCCGCATTCGCCCCTGGTCGCGAAAAGTTTCCGAGCTCCACACCATCACGTTGGACCAACTACAGGATCTTGCGGTGCGCATCGACGCGCGAAAGCCTGAAATTATCGTGATTTTCAAAGCCCCTCCAGGCGAGTACACACCCTACCCCGATGTCATCGCCTTTGTGCGAGAACATGTGAACTTACACTATCGCGTGAGAGAAGTGATCGGCACGTACGAAGTTCTGGAACGCATTCCTCCTGAGGTTGTCACGTCGGGGCCTTTACTGAAGTAGGCACCAAACGTTCCGTTTGGGCGATCTCGTGATACTCCGCATCCTCATTCACCGCCCACGGGTCGCGCGCATCGCCTAGGGCGATCTTTCGGGCGGCAATCAACGCCGTCGCCATCGAGTGATCCTGGTTGTTGTAGCGATGCTGCCCATTCCGCCCTACGCATTGCAGGTTCGTCGCGTGCGACTGCAACCATGTGCGCATCACCTGCAGGCGATTCGCATAGCCGGTGTCGTACACCGGGTACGCCTTGGGCATACGCACCACGAAGCCTTTCAGCATCGGCGCGGGTGCCAGGCCGAGCTTTTTCAACTCGTCATACGCGAAAAGAATGAGCTCTTCATCCTCCATGCTCCACAAATCGTCGCCCTGATTCACGAAATACTCGAGTCCGATGCAGGTCTGCTTCGGATCTGGCACCAGTTCCGGGCTCCAGTTCTTGTAATTCTGAATTCGACCCACGCGCGCTTCGGGGGCGTGAATGTAAACCCAGTTGTCCGACCACAAATGGGCGGCGTCGAGTACAAGCGCCACGGTGAGAAAATCGCGGTACTTCAGAGAATTCGCCGCCGCCAGCACGTCATCGGGCACGGTGGGGGTCATTTCCATCACCAGATTTCGCAGCGGCATGGAGCTAATTACTTCTGCGGGCTCCACCTGCGTCGTCGTGCCGTCGCCATGTTGCAGCGTCACCACTCGAATGCGGTCGCCCTCGCGTTCAATGCCGGCTACACGCGTGCGAAATTGCAGCACCCACCCTTTGGCCTGCACCGTCTTTGCGCAGTTTTCCCATAATTGTCCCGGCCCCAGTCGCGGATACTTGAACTCGTCGATAAGCGTCTTGACGGTTTTGCCTTTCGACGGCCCGAACAATGCGTTCTTGATCGCCCCACCCAGTGACAGCCCTTTGATTCGTTGGGCCGCCCAGTCCGCGCCAATTTCGCTGCAGGGAATGCCCCACACCTTCTCCGTGTAGGATTTGAAGAACATCCGGTACAGGCGGGTGCCGAACTGATTGGTCACCCACTGCTCAAAGCTCGTGGGGTTCTTGATCGGAAAAAGACTGGCCTTGGCGTAGCTAAGAAGGCACGCCGTCGCGTTGATGAGCCCCATGTTTTTAAGTGCGTTGGCCGCGCGCAGCGGGTAGTCGTAAAATTTTCGCCCGTAGTAGATGCGGGAAAGCCGCGGCCGCAGCAGCATGGGTTCGCCGAGCATTTCGTCCCACAGCTTGTCGATTTCCCCGACCTTGGTGAAAAAGCGGTGTCCGCCGATGTCGAAGCGGTAGCCGTCACGTTCCACTGTCCGCGCGATGCCTCCGACCACCTCGTCGGCTTCGACGATGAGGCCCGTGATGCCATGTCGTGCGAGTTCAAACGCCGCCGTCAGGCCCGCAGGCCCGGCCCCGATGATGAGCACGCGGGGTTGGGATACATCGACTGCCAAAGGGAACTCCGAAACTTCAGGAACTTCGCTATCTTGCGGGAACTGGGCGAACTGGTGACCATATCATTGTAAGTGCGACGAAGTCCCCAGCAAAACAACCCGCAGTCGCCCCTCCACGTGCTCGAGGATACAGGTGTCAGATGGTTCACAAGCAGGGATACTCCTCGAAGAAGCCGTCCCCGGATGCATCTGATTCGCCCGCGTTTCGGCTTGAACTTCGCAACAATCCCGCCCATTTTCGAAACGCCGTGATCCTCATTCTCCTTCTGGCGGCATTTGTGCGGCTGGAGTTTCTCCAGGGCGATGCCGCTCGCCGCCTCTGGAACGACGAGTTGCTCTCCGCCCAGTGGTCCACCGGCCGCAGCATGATGCACTGGACGCTCCCCGTCGGCGTGGTCATCGACAACCCCGTTTCCTACACGCGGCTCGAAAACGCGGAGCCCCTCGGGAAGATCTGGACCTGCCTCGAAAACGATGTGCAGGGTCCGGTCTATTACCTGCTCCTCCGCGTGTGGCGCGAAACTGTGGGTTTTGGCGACCGCGGTATGCAGATGCTCTCGGTCACAGCCTCGGTCGCCGCCGTGCTTTTCCTGATCCTGGGCACGAAACTGCTCTCGGGGCAGATCACCGCCCTGTGGGCCGGCGTGCTGCTGGCGGTGTCGCCGACGCAAATTCTTTTCTCCCGCGAAGTGCGGCCCTACGCACTCGCGGTTCTGCTGGTGACGCTCGCCTTCTGGGCCGTAATGCGCATTTATCGCCAAGGCGCAAACTGGAAAAACTGCCTGCTATTCGGCACCGCGCTGCTGCTCACCATGCTCACACATTACTACACATTCGGCGTGCTTGCGGCACTCGTGCTCTGGGGCATCTGGGTGCTAAAGAAATCCGACCGATGGCGTTTCATCGCCACGATTGTCCTGGCCGCGGCCGTCTTCGCCGCCCTCTGGGGCCCGATGCTTTTCCGCCAGTACGAGAACACAAGGAAACTCGGCAACGTTGACTGGGTCAAAGATCCCCCCGGCGAAGGCACCTTGCTGGCCCTCGGTCGCTTCACATCTGTGCCCACCCGCGTTTTCGCGGATGTCTTTACCGGTGCCACCGACGGCAACTACAACGCCTACTTTCTCATCGGCCTACTCGCCTTCAGCGCCTGCACCCTCCGCGTTGTCTGGCGACGCGATCTCCTTCTCCCCTGGCTCATGCTGACGGGCGGCATCCTTTTCGTCGCCTTCATGGACATCGCCACCTCCACCAAACAACTCACGCTGACGCGCTTTGTCGTCGCGCTGACGCCCGCGTATTGCATTCTCCTCGCCGGCCTCGCGTCCAATGATCTACGCCGTCGATGGACGCAGCTGATGCCAGTCGCCGTCCTGCTGTTGTCGCTTGGCCTCATTGTTTTCGGCGTTCTGCACGCCCGCGCACGCTCGCATTGGCTGATGCCTTTTGAGGAAGTCTGCACGCTGTTTGAATCCCGCAGCTCGTCCGAAGAGCTGGTCGTTCTGTTCACTCCTCGCAAGGCGGAATTGACGCAGAACACCTACCTCGGCCTGCTGCACTATTTTCACGGAAAACCCCCGCGTATCCTCCTGCTTGATCGCCAGCCGACGCCTGCGGATATGCAAATTCTGCGGCAGTACAAATCGTTCTGGTGCGTCTGGATGTTTTACCGCCGCACCAAGAGCCAGTTTGAGGATTTCGTCCCCACCGAACGCTACCTCATTCCAGAAATGGCGATGATCACACGCTTCCAACGCCGCGATACACTTACCCGAGAGTCGTATCGCAAGCCGGAGTTGCAGCTTCTTCCCTTTGCGCCGTGACACCCTTGTGCGCGCGGCTGGTGCGCGCCCGCCCCTTACTTCCCTTTCGCGGCGTGGTCCTTGAGGATTTTTTCGTTTTGGGCGAGTTTAAGGTCGGCGTCGATCATCATTTTGGCTAGCTCTTTGAACTTTACCTTGGGTTTCCAGCCGAGTTGCTGGTTGGCCTTGGTGCAGTCGCCGAGAAGGAGGTCGACTTCGGCGGGGCGGAAGTATTTGGGGTCGATTTCGACGTGTTTTTGCCAGTCGAGGCCGAGGTGGCCGAAGCATTCCTGGATAAATTCGCGAACGGAGTGGGTTTCACCGGTGGAGATCACGAAGTCGTCGGGTTTTTCCTGTTGGAGCATGAGCCACATGGCTTCGACGTAGTCGCCGGCGAAGCCCCAGTCGCGTTTGGCGTCGAGGTTGCCCATGAAGAGTTTGTCCTGGAGGCCGAGCTTGATGCGGGTGGCGGCGCGGGTGACTTTTCGGGTGACGAAGGTTTCGCCGCGACGGGGGGACTCGTGATTGAAGAGGATGCCATTGCAGGCGAACATATTATAGGACTCGCGGTAGTTTACGACCTGCCAATAGGAGTAGACTTTCGCACATGCGTATGGTGAGCGGGGGTGGAAGGGGGTGGTTTCGGTTTGGGGGGTTTCGCGGACCTTGCCGTACATTTCGGAGGAGGAGGCTTGGTAGACTTTGACGGGGTAGCCGGTGATTTGCTGGAGGTCGCGGACGGCTTCGAGGAGCATGAGGGTGCCGAGGGCGTCGGAATTGACGGTGTAGACGGGCATGTCGAAGGAGACGCGGACGTGGGATTGGGCGCCGAGGTTGTAGATTTCGTAGGGTTTGCACTTGGTGAGGATGTCGCGGATGCCGGAGCCGTCGGTGAGGTCACCGTAATGTAAGTGCAGTTTGGGATGGGGGTTATGGGGGTCTTCGTAGATGTGATCGATGCGGTCGGTGTTGAAGGAAGAGGAGCGGCGGATGACGCCGTGGACTTCGTAACCTTTGGCAAGGAGGAGCTCGGCGAGGTAGGAGCCGTCCTGGCCGGTGATGCCGGTGATGAGGGCGCGTTTGGCGGTGTTTGAAGACATGAGAAATCCTTATTTAGGGGGTAACGAGGAGTGTCGAGGTGATTATCGGCAGGATTGTCTCAGCGGATGAGAATGGGGGCGCGAGG
>JBBRWV010000009.1:0-45408 GCA_038248985.1 Phycisphaerae bacterium | reverse complement strand
GTAGCCTCCTTGCCACGTTGGACTTATGACAACACCATCATGGCAGGAGGCTGCGATTTCCCCAAAACTCGTTGAACGGCATTGCTGCTAAACGTCCTCACCAGCTTGAGTTAGACTACATGCGATTGCCCTGGTCCTGCCGCACAAGACGCTGTTCCATGAACTGGGGCATTCCCTCTTAAAGGGTGTCTGCGGCACCGCGCCGGCCAGTGTGAATCATGGTTCGTGCAGCTGCGCGCCAGTCACCTTGTCACCAACAGCTTGTCCTTCTGGCGTTACCGTTCGTGTGGACGGAGCTTGGCTTTCCGTTTCCGTTTGAAACGGAATGGCCGTTGGTCAGAAGAGCCCCACGAAGGAGCCGGGCCGCTCCACGGTGGCCAATCTGTTCTTCGCCTTTGCAAATTTGTGCAGCAATAGCCCCAGCGGCGACCACGTCTTCGGCGGCAATCGCCCGAAACAACTCAACCATCTTCCGTGTAGTAGCCATTCGGTCCCTTCGACCATCTTGAACCCAAAAACGCCGCTGACGAGTTGAAGTATACCCGCTATCCGGCCAACGAGAAGTGTTGCGACGCCCGCTGGATCGCGCTTCTCAACACACGGCCCGTCGGATTGTGAATAGGGTGGCGAAGGAATGCCTTTGCGCAAGTTGCCGCTCAATTTCCCCGATCAAACCATCGCGTTTCGCGTCAATGGCATCCTGTGAATCAAAATGCTCCCGCCGTTTTACTTTCCGTGTTGATTCCAGCGATTTCATGGCCTTCTGGTGATCTTCCCCACGGATAACGTGCTCTCATTGGTTCCGTTTAGTTCTGCATTGCCTCGAAGGCATCGGGGCTGATATAGCCGAGGGAACTGTGCCAGCGTTTATGATTGTACCACACGGTGATCCACTCGAAGATGGCGTCTTTGGCCTGTTGACTTGTGGCTAAGGATCGCCGGAACACCAGTTCGTTTTTCAGGCTGGCCCAGAGACTCTCGACCACGGCGTTGACTGCAAAGAAAGTGTTCCGGGACAGTGCGGTAGACAATCTGCAGGATTTCTTTGGGCGCTTCAAAAGCCTCAATGTCGGCAGCAACCCGCAGTTGGACGAACTCGTGGAAACGGCTCAGCGTGCCGTGAAGGGAATTGGCCCGCAAGACCTTCGGGATTCAGAATCCGTTCGTCAGCAAGTCTCCACGCAACTGGCTGCCGTCACCGCCACCCTCGACCAATTCCTCGTCGATGCCCCGCGGCGGAAGATCCTTCGTGCTGCTCCGCCTGCGCTGCAGGTGACCTGATGGAATTGATTATCACGCCGACGGGCGACGCCCGAATGCTCTACGGTGAAGATGCGGACTTGAGAGATATGGGCCCACCACACATCGTTCGCGCGAGTCATGTCGAACCGGATTCAGCCGGTCAATGGTGGGCGGATCTGTCGCCTACGGGGGGCCGTGTCTGGGTCCCTTCTCTCTCCGTAGTCGTGCAATCGAGGCCGAGAAGGAGTGGCTGACTCGAAATTGCCTCTGCCGGAGTGCCTGCACATAGAACGGAAGCCGCCCAATTCGTCTATGTTTCAGTTGGGAAATCATCGGGGCTGCGGCTTGTTTAGCAATGCCGATGGATCGGGGTCCTCCCGGTCCATCGGCATGGGGGCGAGAGTGTCCTGCTTCTTTTTTTAGCTATCCGGTATTCAGCTTACCTGGTTACAGAACCGGGTTCTCCGCATTTAGCTGTGTCAGGCGCCACGCCCCGGAGGTCGTGGCGGAAACGGGGCCGGGTTATTGCGGTAAGGATCGCGGTGCGGCCGGGGGCGGCAGAGGGCGTTTGGCTTCAGTGAGCCACGCGGAGGCAAAGTTGGCAAGACAAGCGGCGCCTCCTGGGCTACATCGGCACAAACCTTCAAATAATTAGAAGGTTGGCGCGCTCCAGCGGATGTTGCAGAGGAAAAGTGGGTTGGTGACCGATCAGGCCGCAATCCAGGGTCCGGGATGATGCCAGATCGTTTCATATTTGCGCCCAGATGCGATGGGCTTCAAAGACCGGCTGCGCGTACCCCGAAACCACCGCGACCACATCGGCGAATGCGGCGGGGACATTGTCCAATTTGCCGTTCCGCACAAAGGCGTTCCATTGCACGGCTTTCACCGGGTTTTGGGCAAAGGCCGAGGTGAAGCAAACCGGTGCGAGATCGATTGCCGTATTCCGGCGACCAAACGTGCCGCTGATCGCCTGCGCCAGAACGCGGCCGTCAAAATCAAAATTGCTGGCCAGGAGCCATACGTCAAAAAAATCCTTCATCCGGGTATTGAGGTCCCCAGGGAAACCATCGCCTCGAGCTTTTCTGCGATGGCCGTTTCGCGATTGTAGGCCATCAATTGCGGGGCCGGCTGATTGAGCATCACTGGATAGGTCACGGAAATCGGTGCCAGCGTAATCACATCACTAAACCCGTTGTCGATCTGCATGGCGATGCGGGCGTTTCCCAGCTGGCCCTGGAAGCTGGCGCGGACGCCTTCGTAGTCGGCATCCTCGGCAATGCGATCCGTATTGACGCTGGCGGGGTCGAAAATCAGCCCGTCATCCTCCACCGTTTGCTGGCAGACCTCTGCCACCAGGACGCGGATGGCTTCCAGGTCGTTGCTGGTGCGGCCGAGCAGGTCGATGTCGCGCGTCGGACGCGTCACCGGTGTCTGCCACACCAGCAAAGTCAGCGCGCCCTTGAGTATAAACGCCTCGGCGTGCCGGGAAATCGACAGTCGATACAGGAACCGTTCAATGCCGTAATAGACCAGCAACTCATTGAACGGGCGTCCCCTGACCTTCGCCAGATTCAGCAGTCGCTGGTGAACGGAGGCGGCGATGTTGGCGGTGCCGCGTTTGGTCATACCAGTGCCTCCAGATACGGCCGCATGAGCCGCTCCACTCGGCAGACCTTGGCATACTCCAACACGCGCTGGAAATTGGGTTTCCGGCGGCGGTAGGCGCGGAGCGCTTCGATGACGACTTCCATGCCGATCTTGCTGCGGTACTTGAAAATGTCTGCCAGCGTCTTTTCAGGACCGTAGACCCGAACTGAAACCCCGTCAATGGTCTGGATGTCGATTCCGCTCTCAAACGCCGCGCTGGAGAATCGGTAGATTCGCAGCGGCGGGAACGCCAGTCGCGGGCGGCGTGCGGTTCGGGAGATCGCCACATGAACTTCGTGGGGTATCTGCGTAGTCAGTTCGTGAAACGCCAGTGCGGAGATCAGGCAGATCACTCCGTGGGAGATACTCTTGGCAACTGTGGCAAGGTCGGGGTTCGCCGGCGGTGGAAGACTCGCCAGGCGGTAGACGCCCCGGGCGAGGACTTCGACCTGCCCAGCGTCCCGCATGGCATAGAGGGTTCGCGGATGGATGCCGGCATTCAGTGCTTCGGTGGTGCGCATGGTGCCTCCGTGGTCTTTGAATGCGGCATTGGCTTTGGTTATTGGCGTCGTCATGGTCGACCTCCCGTAGTGGATAAATATGCATGCACATTGTATAAAGTGAGTGCGTTATTATCCATCGACAAAACGGGAAACCCACTGAAGCCAGTATCTCAATTCCCCGTCAGACTGAGACGACCGAATTACAAAATGTCGGGTGGAAACCGGCGTGGGAAAGGGGCGCACCGTAGCGTCCTCTGTGGAATTGTCTTCTAACAGGGAAGCCAATTTCTACGGAGGTGAGGGTGCTGACGGTGTACGACTATTTACAGCTACGGACGGCGCATGCCCAGAGCGAGTCCATTCGCTCGCTGGCCAAGCGGTTGCACCACGCCCAGAAGGCGCTGCGGAAGGTGATCCGTTCGGCGACGGGTGAGCCAGAGCCGTACACGCGTGATGGGCCGGTGATTTGCCCCAAGCTCAGGGCGTTCATCTTCTTCATCGAACAGGTTCTGCGGGACGATCAGACGGAGCCGATGAAGCATCGGCAAACGGCGAGTGAACATGCCGAACTTGGCATCACGCCACCATTGCATGCGGGCGTTTTTGGCGGCAGTGGTTTCGGCGGGGTCGGAGGATTGGCGTAATCGTCTGCTGCAGATGGTAGCTCTGGTGCCGGCTGGAGAATATCTGGCCGGCACCAGCCACCAGGTCAAACGGCATGCGTATTCGCAGGGGCTGACACACGTCAGCTAAATTCGTCTGAGCCCCTCAGCAATCGCCTTATTGCTTCAGCCTTCTCCACGGGGGTGAGTGGGAGTAAGCCAATCACGTTCACCGCTTGTGCGAAATTTTCTTGATTTACTACGCTTTTTGCTGCGCCTGACGTAGAAACTGTCAGTTTTCGTGGGGATTTTAAGTTAGAGTTCGAGTCCCTCATCGCCCATGCCGCATTCTGCGGAAAAATGTGAAAACTCGCCGCTTTTACTCCGAGATATGTGAAAATCTCCATCCCGCAACGCTCCCATTGTTTCCTGATTTTTATCTCATCTCTCGCCACCCTATGCCCCGAATCATGCCCCGACACTCCGGTCACCCCCTCACATACTCCTCCCGAGCGACGCTTCAGCGCAACGCGCCCGCTCCGCTCAATAGAGTCATTGCGTGCAATCATGTGCTCAATTATGCTCTCCTACATCCTGACGCTCGCCCCGCACGCCCCCGCCCGCTACCGCTACCACCCCCTTCTCTCGGAGTCTTCCTCATGAAACTGTTTTCCGAAGCCGCTGAATACGCCCTCCGCGCCGTCGTCTGGCTCGCTGACCATTCTGACCAATCCTGGACCGTCCGCCAAATCGCCCTCGGCACTCAATCCAAACCCGGCTACCTCGTCAAAGTCCTCCAGGCCCTCGCCCGCGCCGGCATCGTCGCTTCCCAACGCGGCGTCGGCGGCGGCGTCTCACTCCAGGCCGACCCCCAAACCGTCACCATCCTCGACGTCCTCAACGCCGTCGATCCCATGGCCCGCATCACCCACTGCCCTCTCGGCCTCAAATCCCATGGCACAAAACTCTGCGCCCTCCATCGCCGCGTCGATGAAGCCATGGCCATGATCCAAACGGAATTCTCCCGCGCCACCATCGCCGACCTCCTTTCCGACCGCAACCCCAGCCACCCCCTCTGCGAATCCGACAACCGCCTCGTCCGCCTCGGCCTGCGCCATCAAAAATAGGCAACCTCTCAAACCCTTCCGTGACACCCCTTTTCCACTCCGTTACCATCATCCCATGACCCGATCCAAACGCGTCTCCTTCGCCCTCTGCATCCTCCTCCTCGCCCTCACCGCCGGACTCGTCCTCTTCGTCCTCGGATTCCGCAATCGCTCCACCCTCACCCGCGCCGCCCTCCTCCGCTCCGCATTCTTCGGCTATGCCGCCTTCGCCCTTCTCATCTTCCACCAAGGCCTCCGACCAGATTCAATCACCGTCCTCTGCGCTGCCCCCCTTTCCTTCCTCGTCTGGAATCTCCTCGCCGTAACCCTCGTCACCTCCGTCTTCGCGTTCATCCTCCCCTGCCGTTTAAACCCCCGCATCCGCACTTACATCTTCATCCACCACGTCGGCGGAATCCTCGCCTTCCTCGCCTCCGCCCGCATCTTCTACCTCCTCGCCACCCCAAATCTAGCCACCCCCTCCGCCGCCTACCTCTCTCCTCTCTGAAAGCCTCCCCCGTCACGCGGCGTAGATTGACTTCTGACCGCGAAATGCGGCATTTACTAGAAAAAAGCTTCTGGGTCTACCCCGCATTATTCACCGCGTATCTCAGCAGGACTGCCTCGCACGTCAAGCTGGGCAATCTCTGAGCTTCTTGTGGGATGGGAACCGCGTTGCGGCGTAACATGGCGGCGGAGGCCGGCGGCAAGGCTCCACAAACTTGGGGACTTCATTCCGCAGAGCGCGCAGATTCTGGCGGATGCAGCCCAGCTATCTTTCTCTTTTCTTTCGGTGAAGATGTTGGTCACTCTGCTGGCGACAAGTGGGTGCTACTTTCTGCCGCGCAAATGGCGGCGACAGCGGGGTGGGTTTGTTTCTCGGTACGCGAAATCGCATAGAAGCGTTCGCGAACTTCGTCGGTTTTGCCCACGAGCCTTAGACCGGCCTCCCGCTGCACGTCGGGCAGAACAATGGAGGGAAAAGGCACGATGCCCAGACCATCTTGGGCGACGGCAAGCATGAGGGCCATATCATCGAACTCTCCGAGGACCAGCGGATGTATACGTTTGGTGTCGAACCAGGTGTTCAACGATTGCCGGACCGTCGTGTGGTCAGTGGGAAGAAGGAGCGGCGCGCCCTCAAGGGATTCGGGGAATCGACGTCGGAACTTCGCGGCCAGAGAGGACGTCGCGAGAAAGGAAACGCCGCAGTCGGCCAGGAGATGGTTGAATCCCTGGAGGTGGACGCCCGTGCCGATGGGGGCATCGCTCAGGACGACATCCACACGGCGCGCCGCGAGATCCGCCAGGAGGCGGTCACCTTTGTCCTCCCGGCAAATCAGGCGGATGGTGGGTTTCATTTTCAATGCGGGCGCGAGGAGTTGGCGAACGACGGTTTTGGGGAGGACATCAAGGATGCCCACCGTCAGTTTGACCGGGCGGTTTGGCGGCTGGTTATCCAGGGCGCTGACAAGATCCCGCCCGAGGGAGAACATGTCGTTGGCGTAGTTGAAAGTAATCTTTCCGGCGTCGGTGAGCCGCAGTCTCCGGCCTAAACGGTCGAAGAGGCCATGTCCGAGGGCCTTTTCGAGGTCTTTGATCTGGATGCTGATGGTGGGCTGCGACACCATCAATTCTTCGGCGGCGCGGACCATGCTCCCTTCGCGGGCAACCATCCAGAAGTAATAGAGGTGATTGTAATTAAGCCATTTCATGTCGCCATTTTATCTATAGAGAATACCAATATGCAAGGTAGAAACTTCATATTTTACCTATGGCTTGGAGCATCCTAAGATCATGACAGTGAGAGGCGACTACCGCCTCGGCCCAGCGCCCAGGCGAAACAATCGGGCAGCGAGACCTTAAAAGGAGGTACCTCATGGTCATTGAACCTCGAGCGATCAGTTTTGGTCTGACTGAACCGCTTCGCGCGTATGTTGAGTCGCGGGTACAAAATGCGCTGGAGCACCATGGCTCCGGGGTACTCCGGGTCGAGGTCCGCATGGCGGACGTGAATGGCGACCACGGTGGCGCGGACAAACGGTGCAACATTGTCGCCGCTCTTCGACGCCGGCGTGTGATCGTGGCGGAAGCAACATGTTGCAGCCTGTATTCCGCAATTGACGCCGCCGCCGCAAAAATCGGCCGCTCGGTACAACGGGTACTGGCCAGGCACGTTTGGCACGAACGAAAAGGTCCCCGGCGTCATCCGCGCATCGACGCGGAGTCGTCTTCCAACGGAGCCCATTCAAATCATTTTTCAAAAGGTGGTGCGACATGATGCCCGTACGAACCATGGATCGAAAGAGCGTTATGATCACTGAACTCGATTCGAATCGACTCCACCAGATATTCCAATCGCGGCACTACCGCAGGACGCATGGGATCCTGCTGGACAGCCTGCAGAGCGAAATGGCGCGAGCCCGAGTGGTGCCGGGGTTCAACATGCCCAAACAGGTCGTCACGATGCACTCGACAGTCCGACTGCAGGATCTGAAAAGCGGCGATTTTGAGACATTTACTCTGGTGTATCCGGACGAGGCGGACATCGACAACGGAAAACTGTCGGTACTCGCCCCGCTGGGCACGGCACTTCTGGGCGCACGTGTCGGCAGGACAATACGCGTAAAGGTGCCGGCGGGTATCCGGTTGATGAAGGTCGAGTCGGTGCTCTATCAACCGGAAGCGGCCGGGGATTTCGATTTGTAATCCGCTCGGCAATTCGATGGATTAATCCGCATTACGCCGCCGCCCCAGCAGTAGGAGCGGCGGCTCGCAGGAAGAGGAGGTTTGTCATGGATCGAACCATTACGGTGCATACATTGCCGGAGACTCACCTACCAGTGGCGGCAGTGCCTTCGCAATACATGTGGGAGCTTGTCGAGTATCTGGCATATCGACGGACCCGGGTTCATTACAGCTACGGTTCGACCCATTTTTACGTCCGCTTTCTGCATATTGATGGCCCTACAGCCCAGCAAATACTCGACGAATGGGCCGAGTCCGGAGCGGTGTCGGCATCCACGACGATATGATGGCAAGGGGCAGCGCATCGGTAAGGGGCAGCGCATGGTAAGTGGCGGCGCGCGGCGTTTGCCCGCCTCACCCGCAAAGGCGAAAGTTGCCGTGTCTTCCCAACCCTCTCCCGGCTCCCCTCCCCGCGCCTCCTTCCCCCCTGCCTTCCCCCCAATTACCCCCCACCTCACCCCCCCCTTACCCCCCACCTACCCCCTCATTTTAGGATGAAATCCCCCCGTTTTAGAACAGTTTCAGCCTCCAAATCCCTCTCTCCTACCCCTCCCTATACCTCACACTGGCATTCGTCCCCTGTTTCGGTATCATGTCCCCACCCGCACAGCACGGGCCATGTTTCACCCCTCCACCCTTCTCTAACATGAGTAGGATCAATAAGTTATGGATAAAGAACTTGTGATGAATCTCGTCCTGCGCTGGGTCCACATCGCCTCCGCCTGCATCGCCGTCGGGGCCCCCTTCTTCCTCCGCTTCGCCCTCCTGCCCGCCGCCGAAAAAACGCTCCAACCCGAGCAATTCCAAGCACTTAAGGAAACCATCAACGCCCGCTGGCGCATCATCGTCTACCTCCTCATCACCGTCTTCATCCTCACCGGCCTCTACAACTTCCTCGTCATCGCCCGCTGGAAATCCTTCGTTCCCAGCGATAAGTCCTTATACCACATGCTCTTCGGTATCAAGACCCTCGCCGCCTTCGTCGTCTTCTTCCTCGCCTCCGCCCTCGCCGGCCGCTCCAAAACCTTCGCCCCCATCCGCCGATCCCCCAAATTCTGGACCACCATCCTTCTCCTAAATGCCGCTCTGATAATTATTTGCGGCAGCTACCTCCGCCAACTCCCCCTCCACTCCCTCTACCTCCCCTGACCCCGGCAAAAACACAAAAAGCCCGAAGTGTTTCACTTCGGGCCTCGTGCAATTGAATTGTAACGACCTGTCAACACGCAAGTTGCAAACCGTCAGTCGCAAAAGACCGTCGGCCCATCCCGCGTCTATCAGTTGTACAGGTGGGGATAATGCTTAGTCGACCATCCCTTCACGCGGCCATTCGAAGGCTTCCGCCCCTTATTAGCCTTCTTGGATTTCCAACGAAGCCGATGATTACTGCCTGGACGTGCCATGATTTGCCTGCCTTTCTGAATTTCGAGCCTCGCACTGTACCGGCAAACGCCCCTCCATACAAGCGCCTGAACCTGAAAATGCCCCAAACGCCCCCTTCCCCCCCGTTTTTCGTAGTTCAGGCATATTTCACCAGCACCGCCGTCGCATCATCCGCCAGGCGCGCACAACCAGCGAATTCCACCACCGCAGAAAAAATCGCCCCAATCGGATCCTCACCGGCCGATGCGAGCGTCGCCTGCACGCCCGCCACGTCAAACTGCGAGCGCCCACTTTCCGCGGTATCGCTCCCCGCCGGTTGCTCGATAATTCCGTCCGATACGATCAGCAGTTCGCTACCGAGCGCGAACGGTATCGTCGTCGAAGGATAATCCATGTCGGCAGATATCCCAATTGGCAGATTCGATTCAGTCGCCACGGGCAGGAATCCGCTGCCCGGCGTTCGCATCAATCCATATCCGTGTCCCGCATCCACGCAGGTGAGAGTTCCGCGTCGCGCATCGATTACCGCCACAAACAAGGTTAGAAATTTATTGGAAGGGCAGCGCGGGCAAATGAAGTGATTCAGTGCTGCCACCGCAGCCGAGAGTTCCGTGTGCTGTTGCAAGGCCGAATGCAAATATCCCTGCGCCGCCGTCATCAGTACGCTGGCGGGAATTCCTTTTCCGGCCACATCCGCCAAGGCCACGGCGATTCGATCTTCATCCAGTGGAATGATGTCAAAAAAATCGCCGCCCACATAGCGACCGGGTTTGCTTTCACCGGTGTAGGAGAATTTTCCCACAAGGCCCGTGCGTTGCGGCAAAATGAAGCGCTGGGCCTCAGCGCCTGCATTCAACTCTGCCTCGACATTGGCGGCCCGGCGCTCCATTTCCACGCGTTTGAGTCCCGCCAGCGCCAGCGAAGCGATTCGTCCAAGTGCGGCGCAAAAACTTGTGGCATGAGCGGACAAACGCGGTGCCAGGAATGGCTGCCCGCGCGTATCCAGATACAAATACGCCGCGACGGTGTGCCCCAACATTAGTGGTACGCAAATCGCCGCTACCACGTTCATTTGAGCGATGGATTCCGACACATCGCCGGAGGCTGCCGCAGAAAACTCCGCCACTTCTCCGCCGGATGCCGCCTGGATCAAGGTCCGTGAATATCCGCCCGCGGAATTCTCGCTGTTTCGCGCAGCGATCACTTCGAACGTGCCCAGCGTATCCAACGGACGCAACAGTGCCCCGTTCCTCAAGCCCGAGCCCCGTGCTGCCGTGTCGAGCAGCACGTCGCCGAGTTCCTTCTCATCCGCCGCATTATGAATGCTCGTTGCCGACTCCAGCAGGAGCGCCAGCAATTCCTCGCTCAGGGACCGCCCGCTCATCGCGCCGGTCAAACCGCTTCCGCTTCCCCGCAGCGTTCGCACCATCGTCGCCATCTGATTTTCATCCGCCGCCAGCTTTAGTCCACGACTGACGGGCGAAGTTGAAAAGGAAAATGTCCACGGTGCAATGTGCAGCAGATCTCCGGGCCGCAATGCCACCGGCTCCTCGGGCATCAGTTTTCGGCCGTTTAAGAACGTACCCCAGCGCGACTTCAGGTCCGTTACTTCCCATCGTCCCTCGCGCTGGATGAACCGCGCATGGTAGCGCGAGACCTTATCGGCGGACGCAGGCAAGAGGAGTTCACACGCTTCATGCCGCCCCAACACAAGGCCTTTTTCCTCGCCTCCCAGTTCCAGCGGCTCCAGAGTCGGACCGGCAATCGGTACCAGCCAACATTTATTTCGATTCATCATGGGCGGCATTGTAACGTTCTCTGAACACCCGTGGGATTTTCGTTGACGCCCCGCCTCGCCCCACGTAGCTTGGCGTTTGCACATCGGGTGATGGGCTTCCGGGCCCAACATGGAAAGTACATTTTTTGCGTTTGTCGTGGATTGTGGAGTATCTATGGCCGTGGCGTGTCCATACTGTCAGTTCACCATGTCGCTGAAGGGCGCCAAGCCCGGCCGCTACACTCCCGCATGTCAGCAGTGCAAGAAAAAGTTTCTCATCATTGTCACGCCTGATGCGCCGGAAATCCCCACGGTAAAGACTTGGGAAGAAGGCGTCGCCGAAGCGCAACGAACGCTGCATCCTCCGGAATCGAAGCCTTCCAGCGCGCATCCCAAAAACCCTGCGCATGCATCCGCCACCCGCGCTTCGTCGGTCCAGGAAACGATTCCTCCGGCACCACGCACAGAATCTCACGCGCCGCTCTCTGCATCGTTGCCTCACCAAAGTACCATCACTGCGCACGCCACCTCGGAACTTACCGGCGCGTTGGGAGGATACACTATCGAGCGAAAGATCGGCGAGGGCGGCATGGGCGCTGTCTATTTGGCCCGGCAGGTTTCGCTCGATCGCCCGGTCGCTGTCAAAGTCATGAACAGCGCCTGGGCCAACGATCCGGCCTTCATCGCCCGCTTCACCCGCGAAGCCTACGCCGCAGCCCAACTTACCCATCACAACATCGTGCAAATTTACGATATCGGCATCGAACGCGACGTTCATTTTTTCTCCATGGAGTTCGTCCCCGGAAAGACGCTCTCGCAGATTGTCCATGACCAGGGTCGCATCGATCCCGAAGTCGCCGCGGGTTACACGCTGCAGGCCGCGCGCGGTTTAAAATTCGCCCATGACCACGGCATGATTCATCGCGACATCAAACCGGAAAATCTGCTCCTCAATGAGCAAGGCATCGTCAAAGTTCTCGATCTGGGGCTCGTTAAAACACCCAATGCGTCCGAAGCGCTTACCGCCGCAGGCGTCGGCGCCGCACCATCAAGCCAGCATGCGCATTCCGGCTCAGGTCATGCTAGCGGAACGCAACTCAACGTTTCGATGGGCACTCCCGCGTATATGTCGCCTGAACAAGCCCAGGATGCCGCCAACGTTGATCCCCGCGCCGATGTCTATTCTCTGGGCTGCACGCTTTACGACCTTGTCGTCGGCAAGCCGCCCTTTGAAGGAAAAACGGTCATCGAAGTGCTCACCAAGCATGCCAGCGAACCGCTTACCCCGCCGGATGTGCTCGTGAAACGCGTCCCCCCCGCACTCAGCGCCATCGTGCAACAGATGGTCGCCAAGAAAAAGGAGGATCGCTATTCCTCCATGGACGGAGTCATTCGCGAACTGGAAGAGTTTCTCGGTATCAGCAGCACCGGGCCGTTTTCTCCCCGCGAAGAACACGCGTCCCTGCTCGAACGCGCGGTCGAAACCTTCAACAAATCCCCTCTCGCCGGCCTCCGAAAAAATGTCCTCCGCGCATTCTTCCTCGTCAATTTCCTCCTTATCGTGATCTTCCTGTTCTTTGGCCCGCAGTGGCTGGCGGGTGGCTTGGCCGGCCTCATCGTCCTTTCGGTAGTGAGCTACCAAATCATGGTCGGCATCGCGCAGAAAACCCATGTCTTCACGCGACTCCGCCAACTCGCCTTTGGCGCACGCTTCACCGACTGGCTCAAATTCATCGGCCTGGCCATACTGAGCATCTTTGTTCTCTGGATTTTCGGTTTGCTCTGGATCTGGATCGGCGTAGCTGTCGCCGCGGTAGGCCTCTCCATTGCGTGGGCGATCGTCCTAGACGCTCTTGTCCGCAAGCAGCGCAAACCCTCACTCGACGAAGTCCGTGGCATGTTGAAATCCATGCGTCTCAAAGGTCTCGAAGAAGAGGCCCTGCGCCAGTTTGTCTGCAAATACTCCGGCAAACACTGGGAAGAATTCTACGAGGCACTCTTTGGGTACGAAGCCAAAATGCAGGCCCGTGAAGCCTGGGGCCGCGGCGAAGGCGGGCGTGCCCGCAAGAAATTTGCCTCCTGGCGTGACAGTTTTATCACCTGGGCCGATGCCCGTATGAAAAAGCGCTCGGAAGCCCGCGAGCGTGCCCTGCTCGAAAAACTCGAGGAAAAATCGCTCCGCGCCAGAGGCACCAGCGAGGTGGACGCCAAGCGCAAAGCCAAACAGGCCGCCAATTGGATGGTCGATCAGGCCGTCAATGCCCAGGAAGAAAATCGTCGCCGTGTCGCGGAAACCGCCGCGCCTTCACCGGCGGTCGTTCCCGTGGTTGCCATGCGTTTTGATCAGGATCCAGACGAAAAAGAACTGGCTGCCTCACAGCGTGAACGCGATCGCGTTCGTGGCTCAGCAAACATCGGAGGATCGTTTGGAGTCATGATCCTGGGACCGCATATCCGCCTATTTCTGGGTGTCATCGCATTGGTTGTCTGCCTTCTGTGGCTACATCAAAATGATTCTCTCCATGCCGAAAGGGTTCGCTACTGGGTCTCCGCCAACGTCCATGGCGCTTACCACAATGCCGCCGAGCCCTGGAAAGAATTCACCGCCAAATCCGGTGATCCAACCCAAGTCGTCCAGTTCAAAGACAAAATGCAGCCGCTCAAAATTCCCTTCCTCACGCCCCGTCTCTCGAGAGAACAAAACTGGCAACTCTTCAACTCGCTCGCCTGGGGTATCGGCGGAATTCTCCTCATCCTCGCGGCCTTCTACCGTGGCGTAAAAATATCGTTGCTCATTATTCCGGCCGCCTTCGTCATGATCTCCGGCGGAATCCTCGGCATCCCCGGTTTCTGGAAATTTGGTGGCTGGCAGCTTTCGTATCTGATCGGCGGAGTGCTGGCATTCCTCGCGTTCTACCTCGGCAAAGAACGCGCATAAAAAATGATGCCCGCGCATTGCGAAGGCATCATTTTTTCGACTTATCACCCCCCGCGATTTTTAGTGATGATGCCCGCCCGGCTCATGCACATGACCATGTTCGAGTTCTTCCTTGCTCGCCTCGCGCACATCTTTGATCTCCACGTCAAATGTCAGCGTGATCCCCGCGAGCGGATGGTTTCCATCGACCGTCACCTTGTCCCCTTCGATCTTCGTTACGGTCACTACTTGCATTCCGTTGGGCCCCTGGGCCCGAAACTGCATCCCCTCCTTGATGTCCGGAACGCCCTGAAACGACGTTTTCGGCACCACTTGCACCTGCTGCAAATCCTTCTCGCCGTAGGCGTCCACGGGGGCAATCGTCACCTTCAGCGAATCCCCCTTCACTTTCCCCTCCAGTGCCCGCTCCAGCCCGGCGATGATGTTGCCCGCGCCGTGCAAATAGGGCAGCGGTTCACGCCCCTTCGATGTGTCAATTACCGCCCCATCCGGCCCGGTCAACGTGTAATCAATCGCCACCACCGAATTCTTGCCAACCTGCATGAACGCTCCTTGCGGAAAACTGATCTATTCTGCGGCGCCGTCCGAATCGGCGTCTTGCGCCTTCGCCACACACGATGGCGAATCCGCTATCATACCGCCGGAAAATCCGCCGTCGAGCCAGGCTTTTTCGCAAATGCCGATGCGTGCTCGCTACGTCCTTCTTGACCCACTTGCTAGCACTACATCGCACCTTGTTTTCCCGGACATTAACTCATAAGTGTTTATGTTATATAGGCTTATGTAAAACCTAAAGGCCGGGAAGCTTGTATCGGTGCCCTCACCTTGGACCGGTTGGATAAACCTGCCACCGGCGGTGGCGGTGGTGGGGGGGGTGATGTTTCTCGATACCCAAAAAGGCGAATCCGCCCAGGCGGCCGCGGATCGACGCAATCCCACTCCTGCATACGCCAGCCAACTTATTCCTCCTCCAACCTATATTTTTCGGGAGCGTAAAATCCCCGCCATGACGGTGACCATGAAAGGCCTTCAACCTGCGGCGGTCGCCCCCTGAGAAAATCCCCAAGCGGAGCTCACTTCATCGCGCCGGGAATAATGAGTCGCACCGCCATCATCGCCGGCAAGATCAACAGCAGCAGTATTGGCAATCGCACCGAGAGCGGTGTCCCCACGTTACGCCACACGATCAGCAGTCTCAGCCCTGTCAGCACCACGCACGTAACCAGGCACGCAGCCACCAAGACGCGGCTTCCCGTGTACAGGCCCAGATACCCTGCCGCCACATTCAGCACCGCGCCGCTCCACGCCAATGCGACGGTGGCAACTATTCCCACCAGACCTTTGCCCTGCGTAATGGGCCGCATCAAAGCCAACCGCTCCCGCAATCGCGCCACATTCTGCACCCGCTTGGAAACCAGCACCCGTTTGCCCCCCTTATTCAACTCCACGCGAAATGCATCCCACGTTTCGACGATTCGCACAATTTGTTCGGCCGTCAGCGTTACCTTGTCCATCATAAACGAGGTCATCACAATTCCCTGGTCGGCAATCACCAGTCGAAATGTCGACCATTTTTTGGTCACAATGCCCACCCGTCGCACGGCTGCCACCGTCTGGGCGATCAGCAAGTAAATCACCAGAAACAGTAACAGGAATAGTCGCACATATTTGGGCAACGGCTCGCCGAGCAGCCACACGCCAAGCACGGCCACACACAGCATCAACAGGGCGATTCCTACATGCAGGCCCAGCGCCAGTCGTAAAAAACTCCCGCGTTGCATCGGGTCCAGTTCAAAGGTTTCAATATTCTCCCACCCCTGCGGAATCGAAAACTGTTCCGGAGTTTGATAACCCAACTGCACTGGCGGTAGCCCCGCCTCGACCATGTGCGGTAGCCCCGCTCCACCCGCTCCGTCACGGGGCGACAATCCCTGTTCTGGCGACGGCCCCGTCATCGATAGTGTCCCTTGAAAATATCCGCCGCTGCCGCCGCCGTCGCCGTCGCGCCGTCAGCAGCAAAGTCGCTTATACGTCCAGATTCCTCACGTCCAATGCGTGCAACTCAATAAACTGCCGCCGACGCTCCACATCTTCGCCCATCAGTGTGCTGAACATTGCCTCCGCTTGCGAAGCGCCTTCCAGTGTCACCCGCAGCAGCGTCCGACGTGCCGGGTCCATCGTGGTAATCCACAACTCCTCGGCGTTCATCTCGCCCAACCCCTTAAACCGGCCGATCTCCAAACCCTGCCGCCCGATCGCATGCACCTCGTGTACGATCTCCCCAATCCCCGCGATATCCTTCTTGTAATCGTCCGCGCTTTCCAACGCGTAACGCGTCACCAGTCGCTCGCCCGAATCCGTCTCCTCGATCTTCAAATACCAATCTTCAATGGGCAGATCCAACTCATCCAGCTTGATGAACAGTTCTTCCAGCTTTTTCGTCTCGTGCAAATCCTCGTTCTTCTCCAGACGACGCTTCGCCGCGCGTTTCTTTTCTTCAAACTCCACTTTCGTCAGCTTCTTGTCCTTGTCCTTATCGCTGATCACCGCCGCCCCGTTCTCTCCGTTGCCATTTCCGTTCACCGGCGTCTCGCTGTCATACAGTGTATGCGCCGTGGCCTCCAACTCGCTGATCTTGTTTTTCTCCGCAAACGCTTCGTAGTCCTCGGCCTTGAAAAACAGGTTCTCCTTGCCGTCCAGCACCACTCGATGCGTCGGCAATCGCTTGTGCTCGCCCCGCACTGCCAGCATGCGTTCAAACGGTATCCCCCGCCGCTCCGTAATCGTGATGTATTCCTCAACCAGTTCCAGTACCGACAGCGCCTTGCGCAAATCCGCCCCCTTAAATCGCGCCTTCTCCTTGCCGTTCTTGTCGCGAATCAGCAACGAAGTCCCATCCAACCCCAAATCCGTCAGCGTCTTGCGCATCACCGCTTCGTTCTTCACATAATCCACTTGCTTCTTCCGCGTGATCTTGTACAGCGGCGGCTGGGCGATATAAATGCGCCCATCCTTGATCAACTGCGTCATCTGCCGAAAGAAAAACGTCAGCAGGAGCGTGCGAATGTGTGAGCCATCGACGTCGGCGTCGGTCATGATCACGATCTTGCCATACCGCAACTTCGTGACATCAAAATCGCTCACCCCAATCCCGCAGGACAGCGACTGCACAATCGTCCGGATTTCCTCGTGCCCCAGCATCTTGTCGACGCGCGCCTTCTCCACGTTCAGAATCTTGCCCTTCAGCGGCAAAATCGCCTGGAATACCCGATCGCGCCCGCCCTTGGCCGTCCCGCCTGCAGACTGGCCTTCGACGATGTACAACTCCGTCGTCTCCATGTCGCGACTGCTGCAGTCCCACAATTTGCCGGGCAAGCCGCCGGAATTCAACGCTCCCTTGCGCGTCAGCTCCCGTGCCTTGCGCGCCGCCTCCCGCGCGTGCCGCGCCAAGATCCCCTTCTGGATAATCCGCTTCGCATCCGCAGGGTGTTCCTCCAGCCATATCCCCAACTGCTCGTTCACGCTTGATGAAACAAACCCCTCCACCTCGCCGTTCCCCAACTTGTCTTTCGTCTGCCCTTCAAATTGCGGGCTCGGTACCTTCACCGTGATGACCGCCGACAACCCCTCGCGCAAATCATCCCCGTTCGGCATTTCCTTGTCGTCTTTCACGATGTTGTTGGACTTGGCATAGAAATTCAACGTACGCGTCAGCGCCGTCTTGAATCCCGACAAGTGCGTCCCGCCGCCGGGCGTGTTGATGTTGTTGGCAAACGAATGAATGGCCTCGGCATAGCCGTCGTTGTACTGCAGCGCAATAGCCATCTGCAGGGGGTTTTCCTTCCCTTCTTCTTCTTTTTCGAGATACACGATCTGGGTGTGAATCGGCTCCTTCCCCTCATTCAATTGCTTCACAAATTGAATGATCCCCTTGGAATACTTAAATTCGTCCTTCTTCCCCGTGCGTTCATCTTCAATGAAAAACGCCAGCCCCTCGTTCAGATACGCCAACTCCCGGCACCGCGCCACAATGCGGTCGTAATCGAAAGTCGTATCCGGAAAAAGCTGTCCATCCGGCTTGAACGTAATCTTTGTTCCGGTTTTGGCCCGCTTGCCGATGACCTTGATCTTCTGCTTCACATCGCCGCGTTCAAAAGACATCGCATGAACGGACCCCGCGCGGGAAACCTCTACCTCCACCCATTCCGACAACGCGTTCACCACCGAGGCGCCTACCCCGTGCAGGCCGCCCGAAACCTTGTATCCGCCGCCGCCAAACTTCCCGCCCGCATGCAAATCGCACATCACGACTTCCAGCGTTTCGCGCTTCTCCGTCGGATGCATCCCCACGGGTATCCCGCGCCCATCGTCCGTCACCGCGACCGATCCATCCGCGTTAATCTTCACCCAGATATTTTCCGCATGCCCCGCCATCGCCTCATCGACCGAATTGTTCACGATCTCCCACACCAGGTGGTGCAACCCGCGCGTCGTCGTATCCCCTATGTACATGCCCGGACGCAACCGTACCGCTTCCAGCCCCTTCAACGCCTGAATGGCCTCGGCACCATAATCTTTTGTCACCTTGTGAACTAAAACCTTCGGCTCGTCCTTGGCCATTTTTGCTCCTCGTTCCGGCATCTTGTCCGGTGAATTTTCAAAGGCTTTTCACGCTGTCTCCAACGCGTTTTCGTAGACCCTCTACGAACTGAATATTGTAATAAAATCAGCCCTTTTTGTCGAGCCGATCCCTGCCGATTCTCAATCCAAACAAACCCCTATCGCAATTCAATAATTCCCACAACTTCACTTCGCTCCCCCCGCACCCCTCCCCTCACCCAAACTTCACCGCCCGGCTCTTCTTCTTCTCACTCTGAATCTTCTTCCCCTCCAACCGACGCACCTTCGCACCCTTGCTCGGCTTGGTCTTCTTCCGCACCTTCGGCTCATGCTGCGCCGCTTCAATCAAATCCCGCAGTTTCCCCATGCACGCCCGCCGGTTCGCTTCCTGCGTCCGCTGATTGTCGGCCGTAATGACAATCTCGTTCTCATTCGTCAGACGATGCCCCAGCGACCCTTTCAGCCGCCCCCGTGCCCGATCCGACAGCCCATGCAGCGCATCGATATGCACCCGCAGCTCCGTCTTCGTATTGACCTTGTTGACATTCTGCCCGCCAGGTCCGCTCGAACGCGAAAAGCCAAAATGCAGCTGATCGCGATCCGTCCAGACGCTCGGGGCCAGTTCGATACCGGGGAGATGGGCAGCTTGAACAGTAGTCATACCCTGAATTGTACCGCATGCCGTAAAAAAACGCGATTGTGCCAAAAAAACAGCCTCATCCTCCCCCGTCCCTCACTTGACACCCCCGCGCATCCATTCGTATCCTCACCCCCTTCGTTTCGCCGCATCCATTCTTCCACCTTTTGCGCGCCCGCGCCCCGGAGCCTCCGTGGATACCCCCTTTAACTCCACCGTTATCGACAAAGCCGACGCCCTCATTGAAGCCCTCTCCTACATCCAGCGCTTCAATGAAAAAATCGTCGTCGTCAAGGTCGGAGGCTCCTTCATGGACTCCGATGAAGAGTTCCGCAAAGTCCTCTCCGACATTATCTTCATGCAGGCTGTCGGCATGCGCCCCATCGTCGTTCACGGCGGCGGCAAAGCCATCACCGACGCCATGAAAAAAGCCGGCCTCCAGGCCCAGTTCGTCCAAGGGCGCCGCTACACCGATGAACGCACCCTCGCCATTGCCGAACACGTCCTCTGCAATGACATCAACAAATTCATCGTCGACACCATCAACTCGCAGGGCGGCAAAGCCATGCCCCTGCACTCCCTCACCTCCACCGCCCTCTTTGCTGAAAAAATGTTCCTCGCCGGAGAGGACGGCCGCCAAATCGACATCGGGCACGTGGGCCAGGTCTCGCGAATCAATTCCCAACTCCTCATGGCGCTCACCGAGGCCGACTTCATCCCCGTCATCGCCCCCATCGCCCGCGACTCCGCCGGCGACAAACTCAACGTCAACGCCGACACCGCCGCCGGCTTCGTCGCCGCCGCCACCCATGCCGAAAAACTCGTCCTTGTCTCTGATACCCACGGCATCCGCGCCAAAAAAGACGACCCCGCCTCGCTCCTCCGCTCCATCACCAAATCCCAAATCCAACAGCTCGTCGTCGAAAAAGAAATCGGCGAAGGCATGCTCCCCAAGGTCGAAGCCTGCATGATCGCCCTCGATGGCGGCGTCAAAAAGGCGCACATCATCGACGGGCGCTTCCCCCACTCTCTCCTTCTCGAAATTTACTCCGACGCTGGTGTCGGCACAGAAATCCGCCTCGGATAACCCCGCCGCCCTGCCCTCAATCCGCCACCACCTGCACATGATGACCTAAGTCGCCGCCGTCCGCGCCAGCATATCGGAAGTTCTACCCTTCACCTAAGTAGGCAGTGTTGGAGGCGGCAGTTCTTAGCGATAATGAAGAGGCAGCTAAAAACGTTGCGAAGGACAGTGCGCCTTTCGTCACGTACCCCAGAGAAGGCGGTCTGTTTGCACGCCAGTTTGTTTCTCTGGGGTTTGTTGATTTTTGCTCCCCTGCTTGCCCAAATTGCCAGAATGCTACCCCGCGCCCCTCCGTCCTCCGCTAATTTTGCCCCACAAAAAAAACAGCGCGCGACTTCAATTCACAAAAACACACCAAATACCGCCGAATTTCTCGGACTTCCCCAAAAATCCGCGCCCCCACGCGCCGCTGAAGCAAGTCATGCAAAACCGTCGATAGCTTTAATAGCGATTCAGCCGCCTCTTCTGGATGCCTTCTGTTTCCTGCATCCTGAACCCCTGGAGATTCTGTGTCTCAAGCACCCCGCCAACTGCTCGATCCCCAAATGATCGAAACGGCTATTGCCACCCTGCAGCAACGTATTGACCAACTCCAAATGTCGCTTCAGCAACAGCAAAAACTCGCCACCCTCGGTATGGTCACCGCAGTGATCGCCCACGAATTCAACAACATCCTCACCCCCATGATCAGCTACACCCAGTACGCCCTCAGCGACAAGGCCGATGACGCCCTTCGCGCCAAGGCCCTCTCCAAGGCCCTCGCCGGCTCCGAACGGCTCGCCAATATCTCCAAAAGCCTCCTCGGTTTCGCCCGCACCGATGATTCCACTGCCGTCAACGTCCATCAGGCAATTCAAGAAACCCTCGCCTGCCTGTCGCGCGATCTCACCAAAGACGGCATCACCCTCACCCTCGATATTCCCGCCGACCTCACCGTCGCCATGAACGGCGGCCAACTTCAGCAAGTGTTCATGAACCTCATCGTCAACGCCCGTGCCGCCATGCTCGGTGGAAAAATCGATGACGTTCTCGCCACCAATCGTCTGCGCCGCGTCGTCGGTGGCGGTAAACGCCTGACGATCTCCGCCTGGCTGCAACGCCACGGCCCCAGCGGCGAAACCCGCGTCGAAATACGCCTCGCCGACACCGGCCCGGGAATCCCCCACGACGTCCTCCCCCGCATTTTCGAACCCTTCTTCTCCACCAAGGCCTCCACCGACTCCCTCGACGCAGACTCCGTCCACAAAGGCGGCACCGGCCTCGGCCTCACCATCTGCCAGGAACTGATCCACGCCAGCGGCGGCACCATCCGCGCTGAACACAACGAACCCACCGGCGCCGTCTTCATCATCGAACTGCCCATCGCTCCCGCCTCCTCCTGAACCTATAACGCCCCCAAAATCCTCCGACGGAAAATATCCCCGCAATCGCACATCCCCCGCTGGCGTTTATCTCCTGGCGGCCCCACGCACTTTCACCCACCGCCCGGATGTTGCATGCAAAAACTAACTGAAAAACAACGCGCCTGGCTCTTCAGCGGATTGTTCCTGCTCATGATTGCCACCCTCTTGCTCTTTGGTGGCATCTGGATGTACCTCGAACTCGGCAAACACCCCGACTCTTCCGATGGCGTAATCCCCCTCGCCGGCCAAAATGCCGCCGAAATCCGTCGCGAACGCCAGCGCCTCGCCGAAGATGAAAAAATGGCCCGCGAATTCGCCCGCATCCCCCTCGCCCTCCTCCCCTGGGTACGCGGCGGACCCGACACCCCCTATGTCGAAGTCAGCAATACCCGGTCCCTCGCCATCCCCTGGAAAACTCCCCTCCTCGATCCCAGTCACCCCCATCCTCTCCACAACAATCCCCGACTTGAACCGCTCCCCATCCCTCAGCAACCCTGGTCCGCAATACCCGAGTACGCCCACTCACCCAGTGCGGCCGATGAACCCACCCGCCCCATCAGAACGCTCAACATGCCCCTCGCCACACTTGTCTGGGTCCCCAACCTGCGCCCGCTCGATATGCCCACCCTTTCTGCGGATCTTCCTTGGCCCAAACCCCAGCACACCCTCACGCTTCGCCCCGTCGAACTCGCCGCGATGTCGCGCCTGCCCTGGGCTTTTCAATCCATTTCTCCCATCGTGACCCGTGATCTCCGCCCCGCCGCCCTCCCTTGGCCGGACAAACTCGAAATTTCTCCCGCAGCAACTCTCTCCGCCTCCCTCCCCTGGCCGGCTCAATTCGAAACATCTCCCGCGGCACTGTCCACCGCCCTTGTGCCCTGGCCGACCGAACTCCAAATTGCTTACACCGTAATCCCCGCCTTAGGATTCCCCTGGCAGACTGCACCCACTGACTCCTCGGCCGCCGCGCCCCTCCGTCACGTCTCGGGAATCCCTCCCGCCTCCCTCCCCTGGCCTGGTGCCTCGCGGGTGCTCACTCAGGAGGATATGGTCGTGCTGGCCGTCGATCCCTGGGAACGTTCCACAGGTCACCCCGCCGTACTGCATTCCCGCCCTCCCGCAGAAGCTCAACTCCCCTGGGAAAGCCCGCGCCGCGGCGGACAGCTTTCCCTCAACCCTGCCACGTTACC
Source organism: Phycisphaerae bacterium (assembly GCA_038248985.1). GTDB lineage: Bacteria > Planctomycetota > Phycisphaerae > WQYP01 > WQYP01 > JBBRWV01. The sequence continues at coordinate 22,525 of JBBRWV010000009.1, read as the reverse complement.
CTTTGAAAATGCCGAAACGCCCTTGGCCTATCCCAAGTCGCGCCTTAAAAAACGCGAATAGATCTTTTTGGAGACAATGATGAATCGTTTTAGCTGTGTATTGACCATGGTCGTCGCAACCCTGAGCGCCTCGAGCGACCACACCGCATGGGCCCAAAAAGACCCCGCCAAAGACGTCGTCAAAGAGGGCGTCCCTCCCCTCGAAACTCCCGCGCCCAAACCTGTCGATCCAGCGGCCCTCGCCAAAGAAATCACCCAGATGCTCGCGGGCACCGAAGCCGACTATAAGGAGGGTATCGCCCGCGCTGAAAAAATCCTCGCCACCGAGCCCGCCAAATACACCAGCACCTCCGCTCGTGCCTGGCTCAAGGCCCTCCTCGATGCCGGTCGCTTCGAAGCCGCCGAATCGCTCGCCCTCAAAACCATCCTCGCCGCGCCCAGTGAATCCACCACCGTCGAAGCTTGCCAGGCCGTTCGCGTCCGCGCTCTTCTGGGTCTGAATAAACCCGACGAAGCCCTCGCCAATGCCAAGAGCCTCCTCAACGTCAGCTCTCTTGCCACCACCAGCGCCGCGATTCTCACCGTCGCCGAATGCCTCAACGCCGCTCATCCCGGCGACGTCCACGTCGTCAAACAATTTCGCCTCGAACAAATCGCCGGCGCCAAAATCCCCGAACCTGCCTCCACCCAGCCCGCCCCCCTCCCCACGACCACTAGCCCCACTGAAAAACCCACCGCCGAAAGCGCCCAGAACTGCCCCACCCTCCTCCAAGTCAAAATCGACGGCAAGGTCTACGAAGAAGCCTTCAAAAAAATCATCGGCGAAGACTACCTCAGCCTCGTCGCCAAGGGCAATCTCCTCCTCCTCGCTGACCGCATCAAAGACGCACGCGAAATGTTCGAACGCGCCTACGGCGTCGGCGCCGATTCCAACCTCGTCACCGCCACCGAAAACCTCGCCCGCGTCATCAAGGCCGAAGACGGCACCATCGGCCGCGCCAACGCCTGGATCATCTCCCTCCGCCCCGCACCCGCCAACACCGCCAAGCCCAATAAACCCAAATAATGCCGCCCCCTGGCCCTCGCGCCTCCTATAATCCTCGTAGGAGGTGCGCATGTTCGAACTCGATCACGTCGCCATTCAGTCGGCCGATGTCCCTGCGCTCGCCAAATATTACGTCGATACCTTCCACGCCCAGATACTCTACTCCGACGACACTTGGGCCTTCCTCAAAGTCGGCCAGGGCAAACTCGCCATTGTGCGCCCCGATCAACACCCCCCGCACATCGCCCTCCGCGTCGACACCGCCACCCTCGATACTCTCGCCAGAAACGCCGAGAAACACATCGACCACCACCGCGACGGCACCACCGGCATCTACCTCAACGACCCCGCTGGCAATGTCCTCGAACTCATCTGCTACCCCGAAATGGATCCCCCTTAGCCTCGCGACCACGTCCCAACGCAAGGTCGATCATTGCTCCGGCTTCGAACTCTGCGCCGGAATCTCCCCCACCGAACTCGCCACCCCCGGCCGCACCTGCACCCGCTTCCGTGGCGGCGTCGCCGCCGCGATCGCGCAGTCCCGCAAATTCGTGAACATCCGCAGCAAAATCCAACACGCCCACACCGCCACCGCCCCCAAACCGAAAACAATCGGAAAGCTGACCATAAACATCCGCCCCAACTCCTGGTTGTAAAAAGCGCTGATGCCGTTGGTCACCGTCATGATGCTTAAAAACAAACACGCCAGCGCGATGATCCATGACAAATTCAACGTGTGCGAAGCCAACGCATCCGACGGCATGCGCATTGCCAGGTGCCGCAAATGAAACCCCACGCAAAACGCTTCCCCCGCCGAAACAAATAAAATCACGCTCACCATCTGCCGCATCGGCGACTCCATCGCCGTCCACTCCGGATTCTTCCACGTCATCACCACCATCCCCATATAAGCAATGAACGACAACACCCCGATCATCCGCGCCGCCCCCGCAAAAGACGATTGCATCGACTCCGGATGCGCCTCCCGCGTCGTCACCACCCAGATTCCCGCCAATTCCAATATCGATGCCAGTACCTGCAAACCCGCACCGGCCCTCGCCATATCCCACGTCTGCCCCACCACCACCGCCACCACATGCAGCAATACCCCCGTAAACAACAACAAACATCCGCTCGCCACATACGAGATCCACGACGGCGTAGCATACTGCAGCAACCCCGTCGCCCGCGGATTCACCGGCGCACTGCACTCCGGGCACGTCCCCCTTCGCGGCTTCCCCAGCATCTCGTAATTGCAGATCGTACATTTCCACTTCACCGCTGGCCCATCCAGCGGCAACGCCGACGATCCCATTCCCCCCTCGTCGATCGCTCGCAACCCCGCCGGCTTCTCCACCTTCACCTTCGCCAGCCCTGTCCCCTTCCTCCGCAACTCCAGCTCCGCCTTCTGCACCGCCGACAACGGCACCGACGCCTTCTCCTGCGGCGCTAGCCCATACGGATCATCCTGCGGCACAGGCGGTTGTTCACGATCTTCCGGCATAAAAACTCATCGACCTCTGGCGCAATTTCCTACCCGGCAAGGCCCACGCGCCACGCCCTGCCACTCTTCAGTATATCCAGCACTATCCGCCGATTCTCATTTCGTAATCGGCTCCGCCGGTGCCTCCACCGCTCCTTCACCAGCCGCCTTCGTCGCGGCTCCCTGCGTCGTCGCCGCCGCCAACGTCACCTTCACAATACGACCCCGCGTCATCCGCTTGATCGTAAAGCGCATCTCGTTCTGCCCCTTCGTTACTTCCTCAAAATCCTTCACGTTCTTCACCGGCTTGTCGTTCACATGCGTGATCAACTCGTACGGCTTCAACCCCGACGTCGATCCCTTTGAACCCTTCTCAATCTTGCTGATGATCACCCCCACGTCATCGGGCTTCTTCTTCAAATACTCACGCACTTCATACGTCATGTCCCGCAACGTAATCCCCAGCCCCACATGCTTGTACTTCGGCGCACTGAAATAATGCGCCGGACCCTCCGTCACCACAAAATCCTTCTTCACCACTTTCCCGTCGGTAAAAAACTCCGCCGTGTATTTCTTGCCAAAACCCAGGTCCGTCAACGTCCGCACCAGCGGCGTCTCCAACGCCGGCCACGGCGTCGGAATCTGATCAAAATATTCCTCCGACACCTGATCCAACCGGTCCCACGGAAATGTCCGCCCATACCCATATTCCTGCTCCACCTTCACCTCGATAGGCTTCGGCTCGCCCTCCGCATTGATCCGCAACAACACCCACCCCGCCTCCACCCCCGCCTTGCCCGCCGGTGAATCCGGATGCACCAGCGTCACCAATGCCCCCGTGTCCCCGTCGCTCGTTAAATCTGAAACATTGTTCGCCCGCGCCAATTCCTGGTTCAATCCCTGCAACTCCACCCCAATCCACGCCAGGCGATTCTCCGCCTCCTCACTCAGCGGCACATTGTTCGTATCAATGTTCGACTTCAAATCCGCCAGCACCGGCGCCAACAATGTCGACGGCGAAAATACCGCCCGGTCCGATCCCCACCGCTCCGCCGTGCTCGCCTTCTCCCGCTTGACCATCGGAAATGCCGCTAGCGCCCCATCACTGTCAAACATGAACAACCCCGTCGAATCCCCCACCACCTCCGGGTACAAATTCCGCCGCCACCCCTTGTTCAAATCCGCAATTCGCCGCGGCTGCAAATACACCACCCGCTTCTCCCCCTGCAAATTGATCGTCGCCGAGGGCGACGCCACCCCCACCAACTCCTCAATCGCCTTGCCCGACAGCTCGATCGATGCCGCCGCCGGCTTCTCCAGCGTCGCCACAAACGCCCCAAAATCCGTCAGTGACCCCGCAAACTTCGCATCAATCGGCGGCTCCGTAAACACCCGTATCCGCTCCAGCCGCGCCGTCACCGTCGGCTTCAATTCCGTCAACACCACCACCCGGTTCTTGTCCACGATCAGCCCCAGCACATGCTGCACCGTCGAATCCTCGCCGCCGCCCCCACGATAAGAATTCGTCTCCTTGTTCCGCGGGCTGCGAAAATTCAGCGTCACCCGCACAATCGTCCCCTGCGCCAACGCCTCTGTGGACTTCAACGTCTTCTCCATCTCCCCCGCTTCCAGCAACGCCCACTTCAGCGGCGATCCCTTCCATGACCCGTCAGCCGGCAAATCCCCATCCGCCACCACCCCCGCCACAATCCCTTCCTTATTCACCGCGATCCCCAGTCCGCCACCCACCATCTTCTTGTTCCCCAGCACATTGAAAGATCCGCCCAAGGAATGCACCCCTGCTCCCCATCGCCCGCCGTTCTGCTGCAACGCCACGTACGACAACCCGCCCTTCGCCGTCGCATCAAACGTCGGCGCCTTCGCCCCCGGCATCGCCGCGTCCAACTCCAATATCACCGCGTTCGAATTCTTCGCATACGCTGAAACCTTCGCGTTCACCGTCTCGGTCAACTTCCCGCTCCGGTCAAACCGCCGTACCGCAATCGACTTCACAAATCGCGGATGCGTCTGCGGATCCTGCACCAACACCTTCTTCTCATCAATCAAATACCCCGCCAGCTCCTGCGGCCGCTCTTCCTTCACCACCTCCCCCGCCCCGTTCCCATGATACTGCCCGCAATTCGGGCACTTCGCCCCAAACCCCGCGCCCGTCGGCGCTTCGCCCTTATCGAACTGCAACGTGTATTCCACAATCACCAGCGCCGGCTCCACCCCCGCAATCAGCTTCTCCTGCTGCTCCGGACCCACCGCCTCCGACTTGGCCGGCTGCTCCTGCGCCGCCACCGGTAAAACCGCCATCAACATGGCCAACGCCGCAATACGTGGTGCGAGTTTCATCATGATTCACCTGTGTAAATGGAAAAGTGCTCACTGCAAAATAGGCTTACGCTTCAATCCTTCGTGTGGTCCCGCGATATATCCATCACCACCTGCCGCATCTTCCCGTCCCGCAATACCCTCACCATGATCCGCGGCTTATCCAGGTGATTCGCCACCGTCGCCTCGTGCGCTTTCTTCAAATCGTCCAGCGTCTTCACCGGCATCGATTCCACCTGCATAATGATGTCCTCCTGCTGCAACCCCGAGCTCGACGCATTCCCCGGATACTTGATCCCGTACACAAACACCCCCACCTTCCGGTGAAAATACAAGTCCGGATTATCAAACTGGTTGATCGTCCGAACTGTCAAGTCCCACCGCGCACACGCAAACGATTCCCCCTCCACCTGACCCTTCTCCCGCGGCGTTAAATCCAGCTTCATCGGCGTCGTCCCTCGCAAAATATCCAGCTTCACCGGCGCATTCTTCGGCAACAACCCCAGCATCCGCCGCGCATCCGGTAAATCCTCATCCGTGATCGCCGCCACCGCCACATCGTTGATCTTCAAAATCCGGTCCCGCGGCTGAATCCCCGCCCGCCGCGCCGGAGACTCCGGATCCGTCTCCGCCACAATCACCCCGTCATTCCCCTCAAAATACACGTTCCGATTGAAATCCTTCAGCGGCTGCAACTGCAACCCCGTCCAACTCCAACTCACCTTCCCCCCGAACCGAATCTGCTCTATCACCGGCTGAATCGTCTCCGACGGCACCGCGAAACCCATGTCGCCCCCCGCCATAATCCCCCGCGTGTTCACCCCGATCACCTCCCCCGATGAATTCACCAGCGGCCCGCCCGAGTTCCCCGGACTGATCGCCGCATCCGTCTGCAGCCAAATCGAATACTCCGACGTCTCCGGCAAATAACGCTTCGTACACGAAATAATCCCCAGCGATACCGACCGCGACAACCCCCACGGCGCCCCCATCGCCATCACAAATTCCCCCTCATGCAACTTGCTCGAATCCCCAAACTTCGCAAACTGAAACACCTCCGCCACCTTCGGCGCCTCCCCTCCCAGCGGCTTCACCAACTGCAAAAGCGCCAGGTCCGTGTCCTTGTCCGACCCCAACACCTTCGCTTCCATCGCCCTCCCATCAATCAACAGGCACCGCACCTCCACCGCCTTGTCCACCACGTGCCAGTTCGTCAACACCTCCCCCTTCGCCGAAATAATCACCCCCGACCCCGACACCTCCCGCGACACCTTCTCCCCCACCCCGTAATCCTGCGACACACACTTGATGAACACCACCGCCGGAAACACCTTCGCCTTCGCAGCATTGATGATCTGCCGAAAATCTTCGTTCGCCCCCGGTGTCGACCCCAACGCCCGCACCCCTGCCGACCGTTCGCTTCCCCCGTCATCACGCATCTGAATCTCTTTACAACCCGCCAAAACAACCAACGCCCCAACCGCTGCCCAGTGATAAATCCGATGCATGTGGACTCCCGCTAGAAAGGCCTTAGCCGCGCTTCTCACGCGATTCTTTGCCCACGATCTTTCCCGTGGCGAAGCATAAAGCAGCATTGCAAAAAGGCAAGCCGTTCCCCTACCATACGTTGCTGACATACTGGAGGTTCTTTCATGCCCACTTTGCCCACCACCCCCGCCACCGCCCGCCAAACCCTCGATACCTATTTCCTCGAGACCCGCGCCAAACTCCTCGAAATCGCCGCCAACCTCGACCGCGTCGACCGCTCCCCCGCCCTCCACGAACTCCGCGGCGACTCCCGCCTCGTCTTCATCAATCAAGCCCTCGAAATCCTCCAGTCCCCCGCCCCCAACCGCGCCGAAAAAATCCAACGCCTCTACTCCAAGCCCTAAACCTCGAACGTCAAACCCACAACCTTGAAGCTTGAACCTTGAACCTTACTCACTCCCCTCCACCTGTTCCCTCCTAATCTTCCATTCCAACAAACTCTTCGCCACCAGCGTCACCAAACCCAGCATCGCCAAAACGGTCGACAAGGCCATCGCCCCCGCAATGTTCGGCGCATCATATAAAAACTGAATCTGCTGCGGCACGGTGTTCGTCTCCCCCGGCGAATTCATCGTCACCACGCTTACCGCCCCAAACTCCCCCATCGCTCGCGCGTTGCACAAAATAATCCCATACAAAAACCCCCACTTGATGTTCGGTGCCGTCACCCGCCAAAACGTCTGCAACCCCGAAGCCCCCAGCGAAATCGCCGCCTGCTCTTCCTGCGTCCCCTGCTCCTGCATCAACGGTATCAACTCCCGCGCCACAAACGGAAACGTCACAAAACACGTCGCCAATATCATCCCCGGCAACGCAAAAACAATCTGGATATCATTTGCCTCCAACCACGGCCCCAGCAACCCCTGCTGCCCAAATAGCAACACAAATACCATCCCCGCTATCACCGGTGATATCGCAAATGGTATGTCGATGATCGTCGTAAGCAACGCCTTCCCCCGGAATTCAAACTTCGCGATCGACCAAGCCGCCGCTATCCCAAATACCGTGTTCAATGGCACCACGAATACCGAAATCAGCAACGTCATCTTCATCGCCCGCAAGGAGTTCGCACTCAGCAGTCCCGCCTTGTAAACCTCCCACCCCTTGCTGAACGATTCGTAGAAAACCGCGACCAGTGGCAACGCCAGCAAAACGGTGATAAACCCCAGCGTGATCGCAATACATCCCCATTTCACCCATGCCGCATCCGTTACCCGCACAATTCTTTGCTTTGCCGGGGGGGGCAACTCATCCATTTCAATCGCCGTTTCCATCATGTCACCCCCGCCTTCGAACGCCGCGTCGACCACCACTGCGTAATGTTGACCGCCCCCAGCATCGCAAACGACACCAGCAGCATCACCACACCCAGCGCCGTGGCCTTCGCGTAATCACCATTTTCTAGTTTCTGCTGAATCAAATCTGCGGTGATCTGCGTCTTCCCACGAATCCGTCCGGAGATAAAAATAACCGAGCCGTATTCCCCAATCGCCCGCGCAAACGCCAGGGAAAACCCCGTCATCAATGCCGGTAATAGCGCCGGCAATATCACCCGCAAAAAAGTCTGCAAACGCGACGCCCCCAAACTTGCCGCCGCTTGCTCCACCTCCGGATCCAAATCCTCCAGTGCCGGCTGCAGCGTCCGCACCACGAACGGTATCCCAATAAAAATCAAGGCGATCAGAACCCCCAACTGCGTGTTCGCCACCTTGATCCCCCACGACTCCAACCAGGAACCCAGCCACCCGTGTGAGCTATACAACGTCGCCAGCGTGATGCCGCTCACCGCCGTCGGCAACGCAAAGGGCATGTCCACCAAAGCATCGATAAATCGATGCCCCGGAAACGGATATCGCACCAGCGTCCACGCGACGATGAAACCAAACACCGCATTGATCAACGCCGCCACCAACGCCGCGCCGAACGTCAGCTTCAGCGATGCCGTCAACTCCGGATCCGTCAAAACCGCCTGCATTTCCGCCCACGAAAGCGTCCACGTTTTGAAAAACAACCCCAGCAGCGGTATCACCACCAGCAGCGACAGGTACATCATCGTGTACCCCATCGTCAGCCCAAACCCCGGCAATATCCCACGCTGTCTTTTCAACCTGGCCAACCTCAAAACTCCGCACGCAAAACGCACAGCATACAAAAAACCGCCCCCAACGAAAGACGGTTACCCCGCCACCCCCCATCTCTATCCCCTCGCCCCACCCCTCCCTTTATTCGGTCCATCTATCCGTGTCCACCCCTGTCTGTCCGTGGCCATTCTCCTACCGCACCTCCGCAACCTCTCCGGTATTGAAAATTGCCCCTTACTTCTTCGCCTCCGTCATGAATTGGTCAAATACGCCTTTGTCCGCAAAATGAACGGACTGCGCCTTGGCCCACCCTCCAAAAACATCATTGATCGTAAACAACTCAACCTGCGCGAACTCCACCCCGCTCTTCTTCGCCGCCTCCGCATCCCGCGGACGATAGTGATTCTTCGCAATGATCCCCTGCGCCTCCGGCGTGTACAAAAACTCCAGGTACGCCTTCGCCGCCTTCGTCGTACCGTTCTTCTCCGTCGCCTTCTCCAGCACCGCCACCGAAGGCTCCGCCAAAATGGACACCGCGGGCGTCACGATCTCCAACTGGGCCTCGCCAAATTCCTGCACCGCCAAGTATGCCTCGTTCTCCCACGACAACAATACATCCCCCTGTTGACGCTTCCCAAACGTCACGGTGGAAGCCCGCGCACCCGAATCCAACACCGGCACATGTTTGTACAACTCCGCCACATAGCCCCGCGCCTTCCCCTCATCATTCCCGTTCGCCTTCAACGCCTGCCCCCACGCCGCCAAATACGCCCACCGCGCTCCCCCCGAACTCTTCGGGTCCGGCGTGATCACCTCTACCCCCGGCTTGATCAGATCTTCCCAATCCTTGATCCCCTTCGGATTCCCCTTCCGTACCACAAACACAATCGTGCTCGTATAGGGGGCACTATTCGACGGCAACTTCGTCTGCCATTCCGCAGGGAGCAGCCCCGACTTCTCGGCAATCGAATCAATATCCCCCGCCAACGCCAACGTCACCACATCCGCCTTGGCCCCATCGATCACCGCCCGTGCCTGCTTCCCCGACCCACCGTGATACATCAGCACCTTGACGTCTTCTCCGGCCGTCTCCTTGTAGTGTCTGGCGAACGCCGGATTGATCGCGTCATACAACTCACGCGTCGGATCATACGACACATTCCGCAGCGTCGTCTCCTGACGCCCATTCGCCGGCTTGCACGCCACCAATGTCGCTGCTATCCCCATCAGGATCACTGCCAAACCCGCCATCCCCCAAAAACGAAACGAACCCGATGTACTCATTGAAGAAACCCTTTCTCTATAATTCCTATAGAACTTGCAGTAGTTTATCGGGACCTCGAAACTATGCAAGCAGAAAAAGCAAATATTTCCTATAGGAATAGTATTAATTAATATAAGATGTTGTTGTTTAATAGTTTACATCGATCGTGGTATCTGCAAAAATCTTCCCTCGCGCTTTCGGCCTCACCCAATCAACTCCGCGACTCGATCCCCCGCACCCGCAAAAAGCGCAGCAAAAATGAAAAGCCCGACGCACTAAGGAGGTGGGATGCGTCGGGCTTTTCCGTGAGAGAAGCGATAGATTGTGCAGGTGTCAACTGCTTTCATTAGGAATACTAGCGCCTAATGACCCCAGTTCAACACCCAAATTAACTTGTCAAGAATTGTCAAGAAAAAAACCAGGTGACGCGGTAGCCGATCAAAGATGCCTAAAAAAGGTGCCTAAAAAAATGCTGCCAGCCAGCACTTTCATTCCTCAGGATGGAGGTGCGTTAGGTTAAGTAGCTGCGAAGAATAGAGAAAGGAACAATTTCGCTGCCATCCAACCACGCCGCTCAAAATAAGATCCCGAATCGACGACTCAACTCGGATCGTATCTCAAGATTTTCGTCTCCGGAAGTATTTAATTCTGCTGCTTGACTGCCATCATGCAACTGAACCGAATACACTATGGCGCGCTCCATAAAACCTTGCAAGTGATTTATTGCAACTTTGCTTGAAATACTAATAAATAATTTTGCCCAACCACGCCCCTCTTGCAGATTACAACGAACACCCGCCAAAATGTCTCGTATGACTTGCTGATGACTGACAAAAATAGCAAACTTCCCCCCGCCCCGCCGCCCGACGTTCCGCCCCACACACCGCGCTTCGCGCGTACGCGCCGCCTCGCCCTCTCTCTCGTGACCATGTACTTGATGGTGATACTCGTGTTCTCACTCCTCCAAACCTGGCTCATCTTCCCCGGCGCACAGACCCAAAACACCCCCGATGCCCACGTCACACCCCCCCCTGGGACCACCCTTATCCCCCTCTCCACCCCCTCCGGACACCACACTTTTGCCCTCTTTGGCCCCGCTCTCCTACCCGATGATACCCCCTCACCCCACGCGCAAAATCTGCCGACCCTGCTCTATTTCTACGGAAATGGCATGTGCTTGGCCGACACCTTCCACGAGTTCCGCGACTTCCGCCGCCTCGGTGCCAACGTCCTCATCGTCGAGTATGTCGGCTACGGCATGGCTGACGGAAGTCCCGGTGAACAAAGCTGTTATGAATCAGCCGAAGCCGCATATCAGCATCTTCTCAACCGTCGTGATATTGACGCCCACAAGATAATTCCCGCCGGTTGGTCCCTCGGCGCCGCCGTCGCCATCGACCTCGCCCACCGCCACCGCACCGAAAATCACATCGCCGGAATAATCACCTTCAGCGCCTTCACCAGCCTCACCGATATCGCCCAGAAAAATTATCCCTTCCTCCCCCTATCACTTTTCCTCAAACATCGTTTTGAATCGGCCCGGAAACTTCAGGAAGGCGTCGCCGCCGTGCCCATGCTCATCGGTCACGGTCGCCTTGATGCCATGATTCCCTTCGCCATGTCCCAATCACTGGTTACTGAAGCCCGAAGATCCGGGTCCGTGGTCACCGAACTGCCGATCTCGCAGGCCAACCATAATGATTTCTACGTCGTTGGCGAAGATCAAATCCTCCCCACCATGCAGAAATTTATCGTGTCGGTGGGTGGGCCCTAAGCTCTGTTGAAGCAGAAAATCGATTCCCCCGGAGGCCCATTTCCTCTCACATCTTCAGAAAATTCCCCAACAACGTCGGGCCTTCGAGTGTCAAGAAGCTCTCGGGGTGAAACTGAACACCGTGCATGGGCCAGATTTTGTGACGAACCCCCATCACTTCGTTTTCGCTCGTCCATGCTGTCACCACAAAATCCGGCGGCACCGCATCTGGGCGAATCACCAGAGAGTGATACCGCGTCGCATCGAACGGATTGCTCATGCCAGCAAACAAGCCCTTTCCATCGTGGTGGATTGGTGAAACCTTGCCGTGCATCAAACGCCAGTTCCGCTCGACCGTTCCCCCAAACGAATACCCCATGCACTGATGCCCAAGGCACACACCGAAAGTCGGCAGTTTCGATCCGAAATATTTGAGCACCTCGTTCGATATCCCGGCCTCTTTCGGCGTGCATGGTCCGGGAGAAATCAGGATGTGCGTCGGCTTCAACGCCTCGATCTCCGCGATCGACGTCTTGTCATTGCGCAAAACCGTTACGGCCCGCGAGGCATCCAACTCCCCAATGCGCTGCACCAGGTTGTAGGTAAACGAATCATAATTATCGATGAGTACAATCATCGCCGCATTGTAGATTTGAGTTGCGCGGATTGCCAATTTCCCCAGGCGATCTGCCCTCACCGGGTTCCCTCTCAAGAAGTTGTTGCATTTTCGTCCGCGCAAGAACATAGTTTCACGTACACGCGTTGGTGCATTACACGTTGGAGTATCCAAAACATGCAGTATCGCTCGATTCAGAAAAACGGCATGCAACTCTCCGAAATCGGATTCGGTGCCTGGGGCATCGGCGGGGGATGGGGCCATCAAGATGACAGCGAGGCACATCGTGCGCTCAAACGCGCCCTTGACCATGGCATCACATTTTTCGATACGGCTATGGGCTACGGCAACGGTCACTCTGAACAACTGCTGGCCAAAACGCTGGGCCCGGTCCGCGATAAAGTCAAAATCGCCAGTAAAGTTTCCCCCAAGTCCAAGCGCTGGCCAGTTCTCCCGCGCGACTCCATCTCCGATACTTTCCCGACGGACTGGATCGTTGAATGTACGGAAAATTCCCTCAATAATCTCAAGACCGAGTATCTCGATATCCAGCAGCTTCATGCTTGGACTCCCGGCTATCTGGAACGTGATGAATGGAAAACTGCGGCCGAAAAGCTCAAGCAGGCAGGCAAAGTTAAAGCGTTCGGAGTCAGCGCCAACGACTGGGATCCCTACGGCGCCGTTACGCTGGTGGAAAGCGGTCTCTGCGATTCCGTTCAGGTGATCTATAACATTTTCGAGCAACGCGCCGCGGAGAAACTCTTCCCCGCCGCACAGAAGACCGGCACGGGAATTGTCGTTCGCGTCCCATTTGAAGAAGGTCTGCTCACCGGCAAACTTGCCCCGGGACACAAATTCGAAGACGGCGATTGGCGCGGTCGCTGGCTTCTCCCCGAGCGTCTCCTCGAAGTCTCACGGCGTACGGAAAAACTCAAGGATTTCCTCGCCGCAGATCGCCCCAGTCTTGCCGCCTTGGCGCTCAAATTCTGCCTCAGCCATCCCGCCGTCACCACCGTTATCCCCGGCATGCGTCGCGTTCCCCACGTCGACCAAAACGTCCGTGTTTCGGACGGCAAACTGCTCGAAGAAGCCGAGTTGGCAGCACTCAAGAAACACGCGTTCGTTCACGGCTGGACCTACCCCTGGGCCCAGAAATAACCTTGAAGTGCAACAACGCCTTTCAACGTGGGTAGCCCTCTCACTTCGGTGGGTTGGGCAATCCTTTTAAATACTCCAACCATTTTTTCTCAAATAGCGTTACATCCTCGCCGAACGCGTCGGTAAACAGCCTCCGCCGTTTTTCCGCGCTCAACTCCACACCCACCGGCGCTGCTTGAAAACCCAACAGATATTTTTCCAACTCCGGCCGGTGAAATTTGTACATGTAGTGAAACATTGCCCACCCCTGCGCGTACCATACCGACAGCGTAGGTGTATCCAATTCCTCCGGTGACGACTGAGTAATGAATTTCTCCAGCGGCACCATTTTGTCCCCCTTCAGCGCGGTCTTAACCACCGCAATGCGTCCCCAATTCAGCACCGCAGGCCCCCGGTTATTGTTCCGATCCTCGACTTCAAATGAACACGCCAGGCCCTCCGAAAACCAAAGTGGATAATCCACCTGCCGCTTCTGCACGCCGGTGTTGAACGCCAGTTGATGCGCTGCTTCATGAACTGTCTTGACGTTGTTGATCAACCCCACCGCGTTATCCACGCGGAGCGACCATTGGGCGATGCCATTGCTGATGCGATTTCGCTCCACTGTCAGTTGATTCACCAGGCCGCGCTGCCCCTTGGCATTCGCCGCACTTATCTGCGTATTAAGTTCCTTCACACGCTCGCGCCATTTCACCACATCTTGCTCGGCTTTCTCGGCTGCCGGTCCTGTCGTATCATCATAAAATGTCGCACGATTTGTCCGTTGCGAGTAATACCCCGCGGACCACGCCAGATCGGCCCCATCCACTTCCTTGGCGTACTTCAAATAGTCGTTCCGATCCTTTAGCAGAATCACCACCAGTCGCTTCTCCAGGAGTTTGGGCCGCAGCTTGCGCATGTTGAAATAGTACATGAACGAATCAAACGCCTTCTCCAGTGAAACTCCGCGGGAAACTGCAAATTCCTTCGTTGTGTCATAAAACAGCACAAAATGCCGAGTAGAATGCACTGTAAAATCATGTTCGAACCGTTCTTTTAGTTCCTCCGAGATTCTTTCCTCTTCCTTCTCATCCCGTTCAATCGCCACTTTCTCGTCGAGCAATTTCAGGTACACATACGCCACGCGATTTTCCGGATCGCGTTCCAGGACTTCCTTGGCCATGTCCCCCATCTGGGCCCACATTTCCTTGTCCCTGCACCATTTCGCCAGATTTAGCCGCCCCTCCACATCGTCTTCCTTGAGTGCTGATTTTCGTGCAAGAAATTCAGTCAGGTCCACCTTGGCGCTATCCACCACCGTCTTCGTCGGGGACGTCCCCGCGGTACCAGTCACCCACGTTTCGGCGTGGAGTGCAGCGCTGCCCACGGCCATTCCCATCCACGCCCCAGCTAGCACCGCCATCAGTCGAATGTGTTGCATAGTCTCATTCTATCGGCATTTTCGATTGTAGGACCCGAGCGCAAACGCCTACTCCACCGCTACCAGCGCATCGCCAGCATCTGCGGGTTTCTTGGCATGTGCCTTACTGATGAACAAGGCGACCATCACTTGCAGCGCCGCCAGTGCCACCATCATCACGAACACCCACCAAAGGCCGCCGACGATTTCCCCTTGCGCAGATTTCAATATGTCCGGATGGGTTTTCTGCAGCTCGGCAAGCTTGTGGTGGCTCAACAAATCCGACACTGCGAACTTGCCTTGCGCCAATTCGGCCAAGCGCCGTGCGGCCTGCATGTTGAAGAGCGCGCCCAACAATCCGACGCCCAGAGCGCCGCCGAAGTTGCGGTAGAACGTGATGCTCGAGGTGACCATCCCGCGCTGCTGCCACGCCACGGCGGCCTGCGCCGAAAGCAGACAGGACATCGATGCGGGTCCAAATCCCGCGCCCGTCATGAAGAGCGTTAACATGATCAATAACAGTGGGGCCTGAAAATAAACACATGCCAACAGGCCCAGAAAGCCGCTTAAAATCAGCCCGGCTCCGACGATGGCGAGTTTGCGGAATCCCCATTTCACCAGCAGTGGCGCGGCAAAATAGGAGGAACTAGCCCACGCCAGCATGACCGGCGTTACCGTTGCCGCCGTCGCCGCCGCGCTGCCCCCACGGCCCCCTTGCACAAACAGCGGCACAAATGTCTCCAGCGAAAATACACCCACCCCAATCAGTCCGGAGATCACCATTGCCGGACCAATCGCCCGCTGCAACATCAATCGCGGCGGCATGATCGGGTTCTTGCTCTTTCGCTCAATCCCCACGAACACCCCAATGAGACCAGCGGCCAGAGCCAACAGGCTCACCGGCACCCATGGCTGAACAGTCATGCCGCCCAAAAAGGATACGCCTGCCAGCAGAGCGGACGCACCCAATCCCAGCGTCACCACTCCCGGCAGATCCAGTTCTGTCGAATGCCCCTTCTCCGTTTCGTGATACTTGGTCAGCAGAATCAACACGCCGAGCAGGCCCGCCGGCAAATTCACCCAAAAAATACTTGGCCAGCCCAAGGTCCTGATCAGGAGAAATCCCAGCATCGGCCCCGCCAGCGCGGCCGTTCCCCACACGGCGGAAAACACCCCCTGGATTTTTCCTCGTTCCTCCAGCGTAAAAATGTCGCCCAAAATCGTCAGTACCACAGGCATGATCCCGCCAGCGCCAAGGCCTTGGATTCCGCGAAACACGATCAATTGTCCCATGTTTTGCGAGCATGCGGCCAACAATGAGCCCGTCGCAAACAGGGCAATCGCAAACACAATCACGCGTTTTCGCCCCCACACGTCCGAAAGCCGCCCATACAGCGGCATCACCACCGTCGACGCCAGCAAATAAATCGAGGCGACCCACGAGTAATGTTCCAGCCCGTGCAAATCGCCAATGATAGTCGGCATCGCCGTCGCGGTGATGGTCGCTTCGAGCGAGGCGAGCACCATCACCAGCATCAGCGCCGCCACGATCCAGCCCCGCCCCTTCACGGGTATCCCGCCATTGCCCACTACTGCTTGCGGGTCCGTCACCTTTCCTGAAGCCGTCCCTGCCATGCACCAACACCTTTCGAGAAACATCGAAGACCATCATAGGCGAGCGGAGGTCGCTTTGGTTAATGGGGTGGGGGCTGAGGAATCAGTGACAGAATTTTTTCGACGTAGCGTTGCGTGCTGCCGCGTTGATCGGCGATGAGTTGCTGGGCGCGGGTGGCGAGCCTTTTTGCCTCGGCCGGGTTTTGCAGCCAGGCATGGAGGGTCGCCGTAAGGGAATTGGCGTCGGTGACGAGAACGGCCGCTTGGTTTTGCAGGAGGAGTTCGACGGCTTCGGCGAAGTTGGCGGTGTGAGGGCCGAAGCAGAGTGGACGCGCCATGGCGGCGACCTCGATCATGTCTGAGCCGCCGAGAGGGACGAGAGAGCGGCCGACGAAAACGAAGGTAGAGAGGGCGTAGAGTTTTTTGAGTTCCCCAAGAGTGTCGAGGACGAGGATCTGGGAAGGTTCAAGTTTCAAGTTGCAGGTTTCAAGTGAGGGGGTGTCCATTGCGTCAGGTTTTTTTGTGCGCTGAATGGGGGTGAGGTTGCGGGCGCGGATGACGTCCAGGAGGGGTGCGACGGATTCGGGCTTTCGTGGGGCAATGGCGAGGCGGAGTTGGGGAAATTCTTTTTGCAGCGTGAGATAGGTCTGGAGGATGGGTGCTTCTTCGCCCGGTGCAGTGGAGCCGGCCGTGAAGAGTTGAAGGTCGGTCGTGATGCCCATTGCCGACGCGAGAGCGGATTTTCCGGGGATTTCATCGGTGAGTTGCGCGGCATCGTATTTGAGGGTGGGCAGAATCGTGATGCGTTTGGGCGGCGTGCCGAGGGCGATGAAGCGATCGGCAATGGTGGGGGTTTGGATGCCGAGCCAGGTGAGTTTGCGGAGCATGGACGCGACGACCGGGCGAATGAGTTTGTAACGTGAGAACGCGCGGGCGGTGAGGCGTCCGTTGAGGATGAAGACGGGAATTTTGCGGCATGTGGCGAGCGTGAGGAAGTTGGGCCAGGTTTCAAGCTCAATGAGCGCGATCGCATCGGGTTGAAAATGCGTGAGGAAGCGTTTGACCGCCCAGGAAAAATCGAGCGGGTAGCGGGCGGTGAGAATGCGGGGGTTGTGGTTCGGTAGAGCAGGATTGGGAAAGATTTGGCGGGCGCGGAGCGTGCCGGTGTCGGTGGTGGTGGTGATGAGCAGGTGGAGGGAGGGATCGGCGGCGAGGAGGGAATCGGCGAGCGTTTTGACCGAGAGGAGTTCTCCGACGGAGACGCAATGGATCATGAGGCGGCGTGTGCCGGGGGGTTTGGGTGCGGGCACGGAATGCCGTCCGAAGCGAGCGGGCCAGTCGGTGCGATATTTGCCGGTGCGCTTGGATTTGACGAACAGGAAGGGGAATGCGAACAGGAGAATAAAGGCGTAAGCGATGTCGAGGAGGATGGGCATTGCGGAAGTTTCAAGGTTCAAGGTGCAAGTTGCAAGTGCGGGGGATAGACTTTCCGCATGAATGAGCACGGGTATAGGCTTTTGGATTTTGGAGGGGGAAGGCGATTGGAGCAGTGGGGGGCGATTCGACTGGTGCGGCCCGATCCGACGGCGGCAGGCGTTACACGGACAAAAATGTGGCAGACCGCCGATGCGATTTATGAGGGCGAAAAGGGCAAGGGGAATTGGGTGGTGCGGAGCGGGCAGGAAATGCCGGCGGAGTGGGTGGTGGAATTTGGGGACTTGAAGATGCAGGTGAAGTTGTCGCCCTACAAACACACGGGAGTTTTTCCCGAGCAGGAAGAGAATTGGAAATGGATGCGCGCGGAAGCCCAGCGGGCGGCGGCGCGGGTCGGGAGGGAATTGCGAATATTGAATCTGTTTGCCTATACCGGCGGCGCGACGATGGCGCTGGCGAAGCAGGGGCATTTTGTGACGCACGTGGATTCGTCGAAACCGGCGGTAACGTGGGGGCGGGTGAATGCGGGATTGAACGAGCTGGGTGCGGATCGGGTGCGCTGGATGTTGGAAGATGCAGCAACATTTGTGGCGCGGGAGCGGAAGCGGGAGAAATTTTACGATGGGATTGTGTTGGATCCGCCGGCGTTTGGGCATTCACCGACGGGCAAGGCCTGGGTGCTGGGACGGGATTTGGGGCCGCTGTTGGAGGACTGTTGTGCGTTGCTGAGCGACGATGCGGGCGGGCCGGCGTTTGTGGTGTTGAACGGGTACGCGCAGCACAACACGCCGGAGAGTTTGCGTTTGCTGCTGGCGGAAATTTTGCGAAGGAGATTCGGTGAGAGGATGAAGATTGACGGGGGCGAGTTGATGTTGCGGGCCGCGGACGGGCGCGAGTTGTCGACGGGGATCGTGGCGCGGGGCCGATTTGCGTGAGGGGGCAATGTGAAAAGGGGAATGTGTCGATAAGAAGGGGGCGTGCTTATACTTGTCGCCGGCTTGCAGGAGTTGATGGTTATGGACGATTGGATTGCCCCGATACCGCGGATGGTTTTTTTCACCAAGGGCGTGGGGCGGCACAAGTATCGTCCGCAATCACTGGAACTGGCGATGCGTCATGCGGGGATTGAAAAATACAATCTGGTGCAGGTGTCGGGGATTTTGCCGGCGACGTGCAAACTGGTGTCGGTGAATGAGGGACGGCGGCGTTTGCAGCCGGGGCAGGTGGTGTATGGGGTGATGTCGGAGTGTTCGATCGATGAGCCGAACCGGTTGATGTGCGCGGGGATTGGGGTGGCGCTGCCGGTGAAGGATCAATATGGGTATATATCCGAGCATCATGGTTTTGGGATGACTGAAGAGCGAACGGGGGATTTCGTGGAAGACATGGCGGCGACGATGCTGGCGACGACGCTGGGTATTGAGTTTGATCCGCAACGGAATTACGACGAGCGAAAAGAGATTTACCGGATGAGCGGGGCCACGGTGCGTACGCGGAATATTGTGCAGAGTGCGGAAGGGGATAAGCATGGGCTGTGGACAACGGTGATCGCCGCAGCGGTGTTTTTGATTTGAGGGGCGAATTTCCTCTCCGAATTCCGCTTTTCGATTTCCAGTTTCCAATGACTGACTGAAGGGTGTCGGCATGGCGGCGGTGGTGCATTGGTTTCGGCGGGATTTTCGCGTGCGGGATAATACGGGGTTGCACGCGGCGGCGGCGGAGGGGGAATCGGTGGTGGGGGTGTTTGTAATTGATACGAGGTGGTGGAGGGCGAAGGAGGGGAAGTTGGGGGCGCACCAGGCGAAATTCTGGCTGGAGAGTTTGCGCGAATTGAAAGGGGCGCTAGAGAAACTGAATATTCCGCTGGTGGTGCGGCAGGATAGGGATCCGGTGAAGGTCGTGCTGGCGGTGGCGCGGGAGGTGGGGGCGACGTTGATTACGTTGAACAAGGAATATGAGCCGGCGCAGATTGCGATGGATGAGCGTTTGGAAACTGCGGCGGCGGGGGTGGAGGTGCGGCGATACAAGGATGCGGTGAGGTATGAAGAACGGGAGGTTTTGACGGGTGCGGGAACGGTGTATTCGGTGTTTACGCCTTACAAGCGGGCGTATTTGAAGCGGGGGGAGTTGGAGCGCGGCGGGATGGAGCCGCGGGGTTTGCCGCGGAAGAGTGCCAGGAAGATGAAGGTGATGAGTGAGCAGTTGCCGGGGCTGGCGGAGTTGGGGTTTGAAGATGTGGAGTTGGATATTCAGGCGGGGGAGGCGGCGGGGGCGAAGCTGCTGGCGAAATTTTGTAGTGGGGAGGGGATGCGGAACTATCGGGAATTGCGCGATTATCCGGCGGAGGGGCTGGCCGGTCGGGGAGGGTCGCGACTGTCGGCGCATTTGAATGCGGGGACGGTTTCGATTCGGCAGGCCTTTGCGGCGGCGATGGAAAAGAGGGGGGGCGCTTCGGTGGAGTGTTTTGTGGGGGAGCTGGTATGGCGGGAATTTTACCGGATGGTGTTGTGTAATTTTCCGCGGACGGTGAATGAGCCGTTTCAGACGAAATTTGGGCATGTGAAGTGGGCGGATGATCCGCGAATGATTGCGGCGTGGAGTGAGGGGCGGACGGGGTACCCGATTGTGGATGCGGCGATGCGGCAGATTCGGCAGACGGGATTTATGCACAATCGATTGCGGATGATTGCGGCGATGTTTTTGACGAAGGATCTGGATTGCAGTTGGGTGATTGGGGAGCGGCTGTTTCGGAAATGGTTGATGGATTACGACCAGGCGAGCAACGTGGGGGGATGGCAATGGAGTGCGAGCACGGGGACGGATGCGGCGCCGTATTTTCGGGTGATGAACCCGGTGTTGCAGGGGCAGCGGTTTGATGCGGCGGGGGTGTTTGTGAAGCGGTTTGTGCCGGAGTTGGCGCGGGTGCCGGCGAAATATGTGCATTGTCCGTGGGAGATGTCGCTGGAGATGCAGCAGGAGGCGGGATGCGTGGTGGGGCGCGACTATCCGGAGCGGGTGGTGGAGCATGGAAAGGCGAAAGAATTCGCTATTCGGAAATTTAAGCGGTAAAAGAGTGGCGTTTTTAGCGTAAAATTGACAGAGTGCCAAAAAAAGAGAGAAAGAGAGATGAAGGTTGGCAATCTCCTCCCAATCCCGGTAGGAATTGTAGGAGATGGGGTTTTATTGGGTCGGGTCGCCAGCGTGGGGGACGTCGATGTTGAGGGCGTCGGCGAGGTCCATGGCGTGTTCCTGTTCCTGGACGATGATGGAGCGGATTTGTTCGCTGAGGGCGAATTCGCCGAGGGCTTCGGCTTGGCGGATGCGTTGGCGGTAGTGGCCGATGGTTTCGATTTCGTTGTCGAGGTCGAAGCGGAGCATGTCTTCGGCTTTGTCGGAAATTTTGACGGGTTTGGGGGTGACGACGGGGGTGCCGCCGAGGTAATCGACTTGTTTGGCGATGATGAGGGCGTGGGAAAGTTCTTCGGCGGCGTGGGTTTCGAGCTCGCGGGCGATGTCCATAAACTGAGCGCCCTTCATGGTTTGGCTGTAGGTGATGTAGGCGATGATGGCTTGGTATTCGCGGGCGAGATCTTCGTTGAGGAGTTTGATGAGATCTTCGCGGGAAACGGTGGTGTTTTCGGGGGCGGGGGTGGGCTTGGACATGAGAAACTCCTTTATGTGAAAGCAATTTACTTTAGTGTAGGCGGGGAGGGGGCGCGAGGGAGGGGAAAAAGGCGGGGAATTTTAATGGGGGGGGGATCAGGTGATGGTGAGGCGGGCGGAGGCGGTGTAGGAGTTGGCGGAGGCGATGATGACGGCGTTGCCGCGGTTGGCGGGGGCAGTGAAGAGGCCGGTGTGGGAGAGTGTGCCGGCACCGGCGAGAAGTTTCCAAGTGAAGGTGGGCTGGGCAGTTAGGATTTTTCCGAACTGGTCGTAGGCGGTGGCGAGGAACTGGCGGGAGGTGGATTTGGCGAGGGTGGCGGAGGTGGGGGAAAGGGCGATGGCGGAGAGTTTGGGGAGGACGTTGATGGTGATGATTTGGGTGGCGGAGATGGCGGTGGGGCTGTAGACGGTGACATAGAATCTGTAAGTGCCGACCTGGTTGAAAGTTGCGACGGTATTTTGGGCGGCGTTGGAGCCGTTGAGGGAGAAGGTGGGGGTGGCGGCGCCGGTGGGTTTGGAGAGGAGGTACCAGGAATATTTGAGGGTTGCGGGGGTGCCTGGGGGGGTGCCGAGGTAGGAGAGATTGTACGTTAACCCATTGGTAGAGCCGAAGATACCGGAGGGGGTGGAGGTGGCGGCGAGGGGGGCGGGGGCGGTGGTTTGGATCGTGGTGGAGGCGGATTTGAGGCCGGAGGTGACGGTGATGGTGGCGGTGCCGGGGGAGGCGGGCGCGGTGTAAAGTCCTGTGGGAGAAAGAGTTCCAGGGCCGGAGAGGGACCAGGTGAGGGGGGGTTGGAGGGGCATGAAGGTGGCGAACTGGTCGAGGGTGACCGTCGATAACTGCTTACTGGTACTGATGTTAAGGGGGCTAGGGGGGATGATGGCGAGGGTGGTGAGGCCGGGGTAGACGACGACGGAGGTGGGGGAGGTGAGGGAGAGGTTTCCGGAGTCTTTGATGGTGACGATGAAGTTGTAAGTGCCGGTCTTGCTGAAGGTTGCGACAGTATTGCTAGCGGCGCTGGTGCCGTTGACGCGGAACTTGACGGGGGCGGGGGGGGTGCCTACGGAGGCCCAGGTATAGGTGAGATTTCCCTGTCCGCCGTTGTCAAAAGCGAGTACCGAGAGGGGGG
>JBBRWV010000008.1:0-45575 GCA_038248985.1 Phycisphaerae bacterium | reverse complement strand
GGCCTGGGGTGCGGGGGTGGGGGAGAGGTAGGCGGCGATCCAATTCAGGGCGATTTTCATGGGGTATCCTATTCCATTCTGGGCGAGGGGGAGCGTGAAACTTCGAGCGGGAAGTTTAATGGAGGGAGGGGTGGGTGTGAAGGATGGGGAGGGGTGTTGCGGGAGGTTCAAGTGTAGAGTTGGGCGAGGTCGTCGAAATAGGCGGGGTAGGTTTTGGCGGTGCAGGCGGGATCCTGAATGATGATGCCGGGGATGCGGAGGCCGGCGATGGCGAAGGCCATGGCCATGCGGTGGTCTTCGTAGGTGGCGATGCTGGCGGGGGTGGGTTTTTGGGACGGGGTGATGGTGATGGAGTCACGGGTGGTGGAGACGATGGCACCGAGTTTTTTCAGTTCGGTTTCAAGGGCGGCGAGGCGGTCGGTTTCTTTGACGCGGAGGTTCCAGACATTGCGGGCGGTGGTGGGGCCTTGGGCGAAGAGGGCGACGATGGCGAGGGTTTGGACCATGTCGGGGATGTGATTCATGTCGAGATCGAGGCCGCGGAGTTGGCCGTCGGACGGAGCGGAGATGGTGACGAAATCTGGACCGAAGAGGAGGTTGGCGCCCATTTGGTGGAGGACGTCGGCGAAGGCGATGTCGCCTTGGAGGGAATTTTTGCCGAGGCCTTCGAGGGTGATGGAGGAGCCTTTGCAGAGGGCGGCGGCGGCGAGGAAGTAGGAGGCGTTGGAGGCGTCGGGCTCGATGGCGTAGGGGCGGGGTTTGTAGGAGGCGGTGGGGATTTGGAGGATGCGCGAGGGGATTTCTGCGCGGCCGCCGGCGGGGGCGCATTGGTCATGGACGCTGACGGAGACGCCGAACTGTTGCATCATGCGGAGGGTCATGTTGACGTAAGGTTCGGAGGTGACGGGGCCGACGAGTTGGACGGTGACGGGGTTTTGGGCGTAGGGTGCGGCCATGAGGACGGCGGAGATGTACTGGGAGGATTTGGCGTCTTCGAAGCGGCAACCGCCGCCGAGGAGGCCCTGGGCGTGGAGGACGAGGGGTGGGAAGCCGGGTTGCTGGGCGTAGTCGATGGGGGCGCCGAGGGCGCGGAGTTGATCGACGAGTTGGTCGATGGGGCGTTGGCGCATGCGGGCGATGCCGTCGAGTTCGTATTGGCCGTGGGCGACGGCGAGCAGGGCGGTGAGGAAGCGGATGGTTGTGCCGGAGTTGCCGCAGGAGAGGGCGGCGTTTTTGGCGGGGATGTCTGAACCGCGGCCGAGGAGGGTGACGGTGCGGGCAGGTTCATTGACGTGGAGGGAATAGCCGAGGGTTTGGAGTGCGGCGATCATTTGGCGGGTGTCGTCGGCGAAGAGGACGCCGGTGAGGGTGGATTCGCCGAGGGCGAGGGCGGCGAGGGGGAGGGCGCGATTGGTGATGGATTTTGAGCCGGGGATGCAAATGGTTTTGCGGAAGGGCTGAGTGACGGGTTGGATGGGGAGGGAGTGCATGGGGTTCTCGAGCGAATGCGAAAGCGCGCATTGTAACGGGAGTTGCGGGCGAGGCGAGGGGGAAGCGAGCGGGAGGCGAGGGGCAGGAAAGCGCGGGGTTGATCAGGGTTTAGTGGTGGTGGATTTGGGGGCGGTGGTGGTAGTGGTGGGAGATTTTATTTCACCGGGAGCGGGAATGGCGGGAAAGGTTTTTTGGAGGTCGCCGGGGACTTTGGGGGAGCCGACGATGCCGGAGACGCCGAGGAAGAGTTCACCGGCGGAGGAGGAGTTATTGATATTGTTGGGGAGCTTGGCGATTTCTTTATCGGCGAGGGCATTGAGGAGGGCGACGCCGGAGCGGGCGAGATCGACGGCGGCGGAGGCCTGGGCGTCGGGGAGGATGTCTTTTTCAGCGAGGGCGAGATTGTGCTGGGAGGTGAAGCTGAGGGTTTGAGCGAGGGCATTGAGGGCATCGGCTTTTTCAGTGGGATTGAGGGTGGCACCGGCTTTGATGGCGGCGAGGAGGCCGTCGAGGCCGACGGTGGAGGCGTTGATGGCACCGATATCGGGGGGCGATTTTTCGAGGGTTTGGGCGAGGAAGAGGAGGGCGTCGGAGAGGGAGGCGACATCGCCGGAGGCGGCGAGGGCGCGGAGGATTTGCTGTTTGACGATGCCACTGGTTTCGACTTTGAGTTGATCGCGGAGTTGGCCATTGAGTTTGGCGACGGCGGCGGGGCCGACGTTGCGGGTGCGATCCATGATGTTGCCGAGGCCTTTGGCGGCCCAGTAGCGAATGGCGGGATTGGGATTGGGAAGGGCGTTGACGAGGGCCCTGTCGGCGAAGAGCACGTCGAGATCGACGAGGAGGACGATGGCGTTGATGGCGGCATCGACATTGGCGCCCTTGATGACGGGTTCGAGAGCGGTGCCGAGTTTTTCGGCGTAGCGATTTTTTTCGGTGACGTTCAAAGTGGCGGCGGAGGCGTTGACGGAGGTGCGATAGGCGACGACGGCGGCACCTTTGAGGGGAGCGATCGCGGTGGCGACATCGGCGGGGGCTGGGGGAGGGCCGGGAGGGGCGGGAGCGGCCGTGGCAATGCGTGCGGCACCCGCGAGACATACACCCAGCAACCATGCGCTGACAATTGATTTCCACCACCGCCGAGACTGCATCATTTGCTCCGCGTCAAAGCTTGAGAAAGGACCATTACTTAGGGAGCTGAACAGGGGATTTTTCGCACCTGTGCTTGAACCGTATCACGCGCCGGAAACACTGTCAAGGCCCGTCGTCGGCGGCGCGGGCGTGCATTTTTTCGGCGAAGTCGCGTAAAAGGGGCAGGAGATCGTCATCGAGCTTGGCGGCAGGGCCGGCGACGGCCAGTCCGTAGCGGAAACCGGCGAATTCCAAGGGAACGGCGAGGCTGAAATACTTTTGTTTTTTGATCCAGTGGAGCTTGTGGGTGAGGGTGCGGGGGCTGGTGAGGAGTTGGCCGATGGAGGAATTCGCGGCGGGGAAGACGTGGCCGAGGCCGTCGGTGGCGTGATGGTCGGAGTCGGCGGAATGGAAGACGTAGACGACGTGGGTTTTCCAGACGAAGCCGAGGGCGACGATGCACTGGAGGCGTGCTTGGAGATCGAGGAGGAGGGGTTTGACGTGGACGAGAGGGGAATTGCGCAGGCCCATGAGGCTGAGGGCGATGAGGCCGGTGGAGGAGCGCCAGACGCCGCGGCCGATGCGTTGGACGTAGCCGAGTTCGGCGAGGGTGAGGAGGATGCGTGAGGCGACGGATTTATCAATTTGGAGTTGGGTAGCGATTTGGCCGGTGGTGAGGGGGAGGTGGGAGAAGGCGAGGGCTTCGAGGACGTCAAAGCCTTTGCGGATGGAGAGGTTGGGCTGAACGGTGCGGGGGAGTTTCATGCGGGTGGTTATACAGAGAGAGGTAGATGTCGGAAAGGGTGAAGTGAAGTGAGATATTTTTCGGCGAGGCGCGTGAAGTCCGCTTTATCGAGATAAATGAAGCGGGATTGAGCGACGACTGGAATGCACCTCGTGCGATGGGGGTGATGGTGCCAGGTGCGTATTCAGGCGAAGACACAGGTTGAGGATGGGTGATGGGGCTTATGCAACAATGACCTGGTGGATGCTGCCGATGAGCACGGCTTGCGAGCTCACGGTATCGATGCCGTAAATTGCGACGGTGTGCGTTCCGGTGGAGAGGGTAGGCAGAGCGAAGAAGAAGCCGTGGTTACCGGTGAGGGAGAAAGCGGTGTTGACATCGGCACGAAGCAGGGTGGTGGTGATGGTGGTGTTGGTGACGCCGTCGATATCAATACGGACGCTGATGGAGGTGGAGGGGGCGTCGGGATCGTAGGCCCAGCCGGAGAGAGTGCTGGCGTTGAGGGAATCAACCCAGCCGGTGGGGAGGGCGCTGACGGTGAGGGTTTTGGTGCCAATGGATTGGGCGGCACCGGTGAGGGAATCGACCGCGTAGATGTTGAAGGTGTGGGTGCCAGCGGCGAGCGTGGAGGGGATATTGTAGGCGAAGCCGTGATTGCCGGTGATGGAGAAGACGGCATTGACATCGGCGCGGGCGAAGGGGGTTACGAAGGTGGAGGCGGTGACGCCGTCGATGTCGACGCGGATGTTGAGTGCAGTGGCGGAGGCGTCGGGATCATAGGCCCAGCCGGAGAGTGAGGTGGGGGAGATTGAGTCGATGTAGCCGACGGGGGCTTTGTTGACGACGACGATGCGGCTGCCGAGGAGAGTGGCTCCACCGGTGGTGGAATCGAGGGCGTAGACGGCGAAGGTGTGGGAACCGTTGGAGACGCTGCCCGGGATGTCAAAGGAGAAGCCGTGGTTGCCGGTGATGCCGAAGGCGGCATTGACGTCGGCGCGGGCGAATTGTGTGGTGAAGGTGGAATTGGTGATGCCATCGATATCGACGCGGACGTTGATGGCGGTGGTGGGTGCATCGGGGTCGTAGGCCCAGCCAAAGATGGAGGAGCCGAGGGAACCGTCGAAGCTGCCGCGGGGGGCGGCGGTTTCGGCGACGGAGAGTATCTTGGTGCCGATTTTTTCTTCCACAGCGCCGCTGACGGGATTGAGGCGGTAGACGTCAAACTGATGGTAGCCGGTGCTGTAGGAGCCGGGGATGGCGAAGGCGAAGCCATGGTTGCCGGTGATGTTGAAGGCGTTGTTGACATCCTGGCGAAGGAAGGTGGTGGGGACGGTGTAGTTCACATTGCTATCGATCACGACGCGGACGTTGATGGAGGCGGCGGGGGTGGAGGGGTCATAGGCCCAGCCGGTGAGAAGGGCGGGGGAGATGGTATCGACAAAGCCCTGCATATCGGGGACATCAGTGATGTTGATGGTGAAGGCTTTCTCGGTGAAGAGACCGCCCTGATCGGTGCTGCGTACACGAATGGTGTAGACGTTCTTGGCTTCGAAGTTGAAACCGGTGCCGGAGAGGAGGGAGCCGTTGACGATGGAGAAGCTGGCGTTATCGGTGCTGCCGGTGCCGCTGACGAGGGAATAGGTGAAGGAGTTATTGATGTCATTGTCGGAGGTGGTGAGCACACCCACCACGGTGTTGGACGCGAGGTTTTCGCTGACGGTGTCGTTACTGAGGGCGAGGTTGAGGGGGGGTTCATTGACGTTGTTGACGTTGATGGTGAGGACTTTTTCGCACGCGAGGCCGCCCGCGCCTACGGCGCGGACGCGGATACTGTAGGTGGTCTTGGTTTCAAAGTCGAAGTTGGTGGCGGTTTTGAGGGTGGCGCTGTTGATGGTGAATTGATTGTTGTCGGCATCGCCGGTGCCGTTAACGAGGGTGAAGGTGAAGGAGTAGCCGGCATAGGGATCGGTGACGCCGAGGGTGCCGACAGAGGTACCGCCGGGGAGATTTTCGGCGATGCTGGGCCGATGCTGAGGGCAGAATGATAGTCTGCAGGAGGTATGGTTGGAGGTTCAAGGGAAGGCTTTTTTCCATGCGGTGGCGTTGGTGATGGGGATTTCGGCTATTTTTTGAGGTGTCTGCCGGGGCGGAGAATCGATATCGATCTGCAGGTGGCGGTTCAGCTCTTCCCATGCGGCGTAGGAGACGGATTTATCGAGGTCGGCGAGAAGTTTGAGGAGTAGCGGGTCGCCGGGTTTTTTGGGGTGCAGATAGTCGGCGAAGGTAGAGCGCGTGAGGTTGGGGGGGGCGCTGAGTGTTAGGCTCTGTCTGAAAACGCTATTTTCAAGCAGTTTCTTATCATAGCCAGTTGCAGAATGGCCTGAAAGTTGATAGCCAGTTTCTCATATCGCGTTCCCACGCGGCGGCATTCCTTGAGCCAGCCGATCACGTTCTCGATAATCGAACGCCGCTTGTAGGTCGGCTTGTCAAACTTCACCCGGCCGTCGGTTCTGGCACGCTCATTCTCCTTGTGAGGAATCACCGGCTTTATGCCGTGGTCCCTCAGCCAGTCGCGGATGCGGCGGCAACTGTAGCCCTTGTCTCCGGCGGCTTGGCGGGGGCGTTTGCCGGGCCGGCCGACCGGTTGGGCGATAGAGATGCCGTCGAACGCCGATTCAAAGCAGGTCGAGTCATGGATTTGTCCGGCGATGATCTCCACATTCAGCGGCACGCCCGCGCCGTCAGTGACCAGGTGGAACTTGCTGGTGAATCCGCCGCGCGAGCGACCCAGACCGTGGTCTTGGGGCTCGTTTTTGTGGCGTTGGAGACTTTTTTGTCAGCCCCGGCTGCGGCTCGCGCGGCGCGGACATTCGAGCCGTCGATGCACCAGAGGTCCCAGTCGATCTTCCCGGCGCTATCCAGCCGAATATGCAGGGCCTGGAGAATCTTGTCGTAGACGCCCTTGCTACGCCAGTTGCGGAAGTGGTCGTAGACCGTCTGCCAAGGTCCGTAGCGTTCCGGCAAATCGCGCCACGGAGCGCCGGTGCGCAGGGTCCACATGACGCCGTTGAGCACGGTGCGCCGATCACTGGGCTTGCGGCCGGTCTTGGCGCTGGAGCGTGGAATCAGAGGATTGAGGAATTTCCATTCCACGTCTGTGACCTCATGCCGCCGAACTTGCCCGATACGCTTGCTTCTGGCCGCTTTCTTGTCCGCCGCAGCGGCGGGCTTCTTGCCCTTTGCCATCGAAGACCTCCTTGTCTTTCCCAGCAATATCGGCACAATTTGGTGTTTTCAGACAGAGCCTAGTTGAGTTCGAAGCGGACGGTGACGACGGCGAGGATTTCTTTTTCGAGGGCGGTGGTGTCGTTGTTGCCGGTGTCGGAGACGCCCGTGACGCCTTTGGGGTTGATTTGCATGACGCCCATTTTGGCTTCGACGAGTTTGCCGAGGTGGCCGTGGGCGTTGGTGACGATTTGGGTGGCGCGGTTGGTGGCATCTCTGGTGGCGTCGGCGAGCATGTCGATCTTCAACTCGGAGAGTTTGGAATAGGTGTAGGTAGGCGAGCCGGATTCGATTTCGACGCCATCTTTGAGGAGCGAGGTGATGTTGCGGGAGATGGCGGGGACCTTGGTCATGTCGTGGCTTTCGATCGAGATGCTCTGGGTGAGGGTATAGAGTTCGACCTGATTGGAGGCGGTGATCTGAGGCGCGGGGAGCGGCGCGCCGGCGGCGATGCCCCCGGCGGGGGCGAAGCCGGGATGGATTTCCTTCTTGTAGATTTTGTCGGTGCGGATGGAGGAGAATTTGACTTCGGCGTCGGGGATGCCAGCGGCCTTGATGAAGGCGGCGATGCGCTCGGTATCCAGTTGGAGTTTTTCGTAGGCCTTGGTGAGGTCGGAGTCGCGGGTGCTAAAGGCACCGTCCCAGGCGATGGTGTCGGAGACGATGGCCTTTTTGGCGGAGCCTTTGACTTCGAGGGTTTTGGGTTCGTGCTTGACGGAGAGGTAGGCATAGACGAGGAGGGCGACGCAGATGACGTTGGCGAAGGCGAAGAAGAAGCCGCCGATTTGGAGGGAAACGATCATGCGTTTGGTTTTTGATTCCGTGGGAGCGGGCGGGATGGCGGGGGCAGAGGGAACGGGGGTGGGGGTGGTCGTCATGCGCAGGACTCCGTCTTGCGAGGTGAATTCGGTCCGAAGGAGGAGTATCGACAGAGGAGAGCAGGGTGGATGAGAATTTATGTTTTGGCAGGGAATTGCAGGGGAATTGGGGGGTTGGGAACAGGGGGTTCCCCGCGTTACCCGCACCGCGGCCGAGCCCAAATGAGTGCGATGATAGGGCGGGGACGGTGGTGGCTGGCGAAACTTTAGGGGTGGATTTCTGGCGTGTGAGGATATCAGCCGATCCATTCGCCAGCGCCAAATTTGTAGGCGAACAATGCAAAAAGAACGATGGACGCGGGAATAAGGATGAATGGCAGAAAGCTCATTAACTGCCCGCAGCACCCGCACGCTTTGCAGGATGGAGCGCACCCCTGACCGTCGGTCTTGTCACTTGAACCTTGTAACTTGAAACTTCCCCGGGCCAGCGTCCAGCCGAGCATCAGGAACAGGGGGATTTGGACGGCGGTGAAGCGGCCCATCGACATCCACTTGGTGTCTTCGGGCGGGTTGCCGGCGAGGGAGTTGGAGACATAGGGGAGGGCCCAGAAGATCCAGCCGAGGAGGGTCAGATCGAGCGAGAGTTTTTTGCGATAGCCGAGGAGGAGGACGGGGGGCCAGAGGAGGCAGAAGGTTTCCCAGAGGCGCGGATAGTCGGTGGGCGTTTCATGGAGGAGGCGCCAGAGGAAGAAGCCGAGGGCATTGAGGGGGTTGAGGGCTTCGCGGAGGGTGGCGGCGTTGATGCCGTTGTTCCAATTTTTTTGGGCGTGCATGAAGGCGAGGGCGTCGCCGAAGGTTGCGTGCAGGTAGAGCATGTAGGCCAGGATGCCGAGGGCAGAGATGCATCCGAGCAGGAACGCGGTGGGGAGTCGGCGGGCCCAGGCGAGGAGGCGGGGTTGGAAGGATTTTTCGGAAATTTGCAGGCTGTAGACGACGGCCAGGACGGGGCCGAAAAGGACTCCCTGGGAGCGGGTGGCGGAGGCGAATGCGGCAACGGCGGCGGCATACCAGAACCATTTTTTCTGGAGGCAGTAGAGGAAGGCGACCAGCAGAAGGGTGAAGAGTGCTTCGGTAAAATTGGCGTAGAAAAAGATCGAACAGGGGCCGAGGAGGAGCAGGGTCAGGCCGGCGAATGCGGCGACGGTGGGCAGGTGGGGGGAAGCGCGGGGGGCATCCGGGTGTTGTTCGATGTAGTCTCGGGCGTAGGCAACGAATAGGGTTGCGGCGGCGAGGATGCAGAGCCAGGAGACCAGGGTCAGGGCGTGTTGGGGGGGGAGGCGCGTAAAGATTTTTACGGTGTATCCCAGCAGTGGATAGAGGGGATACCAGACGACATTTTTGAGGCGGCGTTCGCCGGTGGCGGGTTGAGTGCTGATGGAGGCATTTTGGATTGAGAGGGGGTCTGAAGGCAGGTGGTAGTGGTAGCCGCCGGACAGAATTTCCTCGTAGCGATAGCCATCCCACTGGGTAAACAGGCGGTCGGCCAGGCGATAGGAGGGCAGTCCGCGGGCGTTGTGATCGGCGACGATTTTTTGCAGTTCGGCGATTTTTTGGGGGGGGGCGTGGGCGAGTTGGGCCTGGGCGAGTTCGTTTTGCCAGTAGAAGCGGCCCTTGTGGATTTCCGTCATGCCGGTGATGCGTGAATGGGACTGGCCTGCGGCGGCGGCGAACGTACCGAGGGCAAGCGCGGTCAGCGTGAGCACCAGAGCCAGGATTGCGCGGCGGAGGTTGGTCATGGGTGGAAGTGTGGAGGTTCGCGGGGGAAGAAGCAAGAAGTAGATTGGCAAACATTTTTTCCGGGGGATGCCCTCCCGCCCCCCGCCGGACGCGGCGGGAGCAATTCCCATGATTGCCGTTTTTCTTCTTGACGCTCTGGCGGGCCTCCGCGATGCTCTGCGCATTCGTGGAAAAGGTTTTCGGAACTCTGAAGGAGGAATTACATGAATAACAAGGTTGGTGTCTATATATGTGAGCTCATCGGCACATTCGCACTGTGCTTCATCGGCATACTTGCGATCAAGCACTTGGGGGGCGAGCCGGGGGGGCTCATCGGCATCGCGTTGGCGCATGGGCTCATTCTGGCCATTATGATTTCCATCACGGGGGCGACATCGGGGGGGCATCTCAATCCTGCGGTGACGTTGGGGCTTTTGTCGGGAGGGAAAATTTCGGTGGTCGAGGCGTTGGCGTACATCGTGGCGCAATGTACGGGAGGGGTTTTGGCGGGTTTGGCGGTGATGGCGATCTATGGCACAGGTGGGGCGGATATTGTCAATTTGGGTACGCCCACCATTTTGAATTCGGTCACCAAACTCACGCTCCTCACACCCGGGGGCACCTTTCTGGCGGAAGCGATCGCGACGTTTTTCCTGGTGTTCGCGGTATGGGGCACGGCGGTTGATCCCCGCGCACCAAAGATTGGCGGTTTTGGCATTGGCCTTTCGGTCACGGCAGGAATCCTGGCGATTGGACCGCTTACGGGCGGGGCGCTGAATCCTGCCCGCGCCTTTGGGCCGGCGATCGCGGCAACGCTAGGCGGGGCGCATTACGATTGGGCGAATATGTGGATATACTGGGCGGGTCCAGTGGTCGGCGGAGTTCTGGCATCTTTGATTTACAAGAACTTCATTTATCCCAAGAAGGCCGCCTGATACACGGGGTGTATCCACCCTGTTTTTCAAGGAAGTAGAGCATGCCCTCCACGCTTTCCGCGTTTGCCGATGAAGCCGGCCCGTCGTGTGATGAACAAATTGCCGGGCTGCAGGCGGCAGGTCTGCACTACATTGATATCCGCAGCATCGACGGCCATAACATCACCGTGTTGCCGCTGGAACAAGCGAAGATCGTGCGGCAGAAGCTGGATGCCGCGAAGATCGCTTGCGCCATGTTCGGGTCGCCGCTGGGGAAGATCGACATCACCGAGGATGTGCAGATCGACTTGGACAAGCTGAAGCATTTGGGGACGTTGCGGGCGATACTGGGTTGTGATGCGGTGCGCATCTTCAGTTACTACAACAAGACGGGGAAGGACCATGATGCGTTTCGCAAGGAATCGATCGCGCGGCTGCGGCAGCTTTCGGCCTTGGCGCGGGATCTTGGCCTGGTGCTCTACCATGAAAATGAGAGCCACATTTTCGGAGACAAATCTGATGATGTGCTAACGATTGCCGAGGAACTGCGTACTTCGGTCAATGGTCCGTTCCGCACGATTTTCGATTTCGGCAACTACCATGCGGGTGGCGAAGACCCGTGGGAATGCTGGTTGAAGTTGCGGGGCGTCACGGATGCCATTCATATTAAGGACAACAGCCGGACTGCCGACGGGCAGATGCATCACACGCCGGCGGGATTGGGAGGCGGCAAGATTCCGCAGATTCTGGCCGATGCGGTAGTGCGGGACTGGGCTGGGCCACTTTCGGTGGAGCCGCATTTGCAGCATTCGGCGGCGGTTGCGACGACGGGACCGAGCGGGGTGGCCAATCAGGCGTATTCGGCGATGTCGGCGGCGGAGTGCTTCAAGATTGCGTGCCGGGCGGCCAAGGGTGTGTTGGCCACGGCCGGCGTCAAGGTGGTGTAGCCTCGCCCCTTACCTCCTTTTCGCGCAGGCGGTACTATTCTCCCCATGCATGTGAACTGCCCATATTGCAAACAGCGCCACCGCATCGAGAAGCCGATTCCCGGCCGGTTTCGTCCGACGTGCACGCGCTGCAATAAGCGGTTTCTGCTGCTGGTACCGGGAGACCCGGATTCCACACCGATGGCTACCCCGCTGGCCACTCAACCACGGTCACGCAAACACCGTCATTCTCAGGAAGAGTCGTGACAAATACCGCACTTAAATTTGGTCTGGTGGGCCTGGGCGGATTCGCCACGGGTGCCTGCAAGGCGTTGCTGGCGCGTGAACCGCGGCGACCTTTTCAGCTCACCCACGTTTACGACCCGGAGCCGCGGAACTTTCCGGAGTTGGTTGCGGAGCTGCAGGCGCACCACGTGACACTGTGCCGTTCGTATGAAGCGTTTCTGGCGACGCCGATTCAGGCGCTGTGGCTGCCGGTGCCGATTGATCTGCATCGCCCGTACACGGAACAGGCGCTGCGCGCGGGCAAGGCGGTGCTTTGCGAGAAGCCGGCCGCCGGGTGCGTGCAGGATGTGGATGCGATGATCGCGGCGCGGGATGGGGCGAAGCTGCCGGTAGCGATTGGGTTTCAGGACATTTACACGGATTCGACGTTCGCCATCAAGACGCGGTTGCTGGCGGGTGCGATTGGCACGCCGCGAAGCGCCACACTGTTTGCGTGCTGGCCGCGGGATGAGAACTACTATGCGCGGCCGTGGGCGGCCAAGCTGCAACGGAATGGCACATGGTTGCTGGATTCTCCGGCGAACAATGCCTTGGCGCATTTCATCAACCTGGCCATGTTTTTTTTAGGCGAGACGATGGCGAACGTGGCCACGCCGGTGGCGGTAGAGGCGGAGCTTTACCGGGCGAACGCCATTGAGAATTACGACACGTGTTCGATCCGCATCCACGTTGCGGGCGGGGTGCCGCTGACGATCAACCTGACGCACGCGTGCCAGAATACCCACCACCCGATCATCACGCTCGTCGGCGAGAGAGGCACGTTCACGTACGATGGCAACAATGGCACGGCGTCATTCGGCAGCGAGACCCTGGCGCTGACCAACAACGGTTATGAAAATACTTTGCGTGGTTTTGAGCGCCATCTTTTTGAGCCGGCTTCGCCGCGGCCGTATGCTTCGCTGGAGATGGCCCGCGCGCACTCGCTGGTCATATCGGCGGCCAATCAGATCGCGCCGGTGCGGACGATTGGTGCCGAGCATATTCAAATACACCGAAGTTCGGGCCGGCGTCTGCATGCGATTCCGGGCATCGAAGAGGCCTTTCGCAAGGCGACCGCGGCGGGGCAGATGTTGCATGAATCAAAACTGCTGCCATGGACCCGACCGGGGCGGCGCATCGAGGTCATGCAGTACAATAAATTCACCGGGCCAGCGCAGGAATAGGATTTATCCTTTGGGCGGGGGAACGGGTTCTACGATCGCCTTATATTGGTCCACACCCTTGCTGGTGATGCCGCGGTCCTTCATGAATGCTGCCAATTCCAAGCGTGCTTTGGGTGTCACATAGGTGCTTTGATTGGCGATCGCGAACTGCTTGATCGCGTTCAGCACGAGGGCGTCCATGGTTTTGGTGTCCATGGCTTTTTCCTGCTGGTTGTAGCGTTCGAGCGACAAAAGGCGATCCGCCAGTTCATCTTTTGACCGCGCCATGCCGGCAAACTGATTGAAGCGGTTGTGCAGGTAGCTGTAGTTGTTGTTGATGGAGCCGACGCCGCTGGCTTCGAGGATTTTGCGGATTTGGATTTCGGCTTTGCAGCGGGCGAAGAAGTCGGTTTCTTTTCCGTCGAGCAGTTCTTTCTCGAGGCGTTTTAGCAGGCCCTGCTGGTACTTGTTGAGCTCATCCATGGCTTTTTTGGCGGCGGTACCCGTGGAACTGCGGGCGGCGGCGCTGAGTTCTTTGAGTTTGCGCATTTCCGCTTCGGTGGGCAGGGCTTTTTTGGTGGCGTCGCTGACGTTGGCCAGCGTCACGGGGCGTTCCTTGCCGATCTGCTCGAGGCGTTTCTCGACTTTGGCTTTGAGCACGCCGTCGCACATGGGCAGAACGAGGGTGTACCAGAATTCCGCGCGCACCCAGATGCGTCCGCGAAACGCGGAGCGGCTGGCACCGAGGTCGAACCAGCCATCGGCGACTTTCATCATGTCGGTCAACTGGACGGGGGCGGTGAGATCGGCTTTGGACGCGGCCATCCAGGCGGAGTCGGCACCGGCGGAGGTGAGGGCCAGGCCCTTATCCCAATCCTGACGGAAGACGCAGAGGTACAACCCCACCTGGTATTTGGCTTGGGCGGCGTTCGGGTCGATTTTGAGGCGTTCCAGGCCGTTTTTGTACTCGTTGAAGGCCGTGGCTTGGATCTGCAATTCCGCTTTTTTGGCCTCGACGGTGGAGGCGATTTGAATGTTCTTGGCGGCGGAGGCGTAGGTTTTCAGTTGATCGAGCGCCTGCAGGGCGACCGTAAATTCCTCGGCCTCGATGGCTTGCTCGACGATAATCTGGGCGGCTTCGATTCCGGTTTGATTGGCCTCGGGGGTTTTCATGAGGGGCTTCATTTTGTCGAGGGCTTTGAGTTTCTGGTCGGGTCCGCTGAGGGTGAACAGTTTGCCCATCCATTCGCTGGCGCCCATGGCCAGTTCAAAATCCCCCAATTGCATGCCAATGTTGCGTGCTTCTTTCAGCAGGGTGTATTGGGTGGTGGTTTCCTTGGTGGTTTTGGCTTCTTCGAGCAGGCGAGCGCCCAGTTTGCGCCGCTCGTCGGGGCCGCGTTTTTGATAGTCATCCTTGTAGACTTCATGGATGAGTTTGAGGGCTTTTTCCTGTTCGCCGGCGTTCGGCTCGGCCGATTTGTCCTCTTGCGCGCGGGCATTCATTGCGGGGCCCGATAGACAGAGGGCGAGGGCCGCGGTCATCATCCACACGTGTCTGCGCATCGGGTATCTCCTGCATAGGCCCCTTCATCCGGTAGGGGATTAACGTTCGGAAGTGCTGAATAGTACGACTTTTATACACGACCGCGAGCAATTTGCGGAGCATGTCGGCCAATCGCGTGCTTTCCCTTTGACACTCACTCCCCCCCCCTTTATTATCGCCCCAAATTCCGAAGCTTTGCGGCTCGGACAAGTTTTGCGTGGTGGATGCAGTCTCGGCGGACGGAATAATCGCAAGTCCTTTCACCCCAGCCCTCGGCTCTGCACCCCTATCTGAATGGCGTTCTACATTTCTGTACTGGCTAGAGTCAGGAGGCGTTATGCTCCAGAGGTCCACATGGTCGAATTTGCTACTTTCCGCCGCGGTGGTTGCTACCTCGGCTGGGTCTGCGGTGACGTGGGCGCAGGAAGAAGCTCCCGCCGCCCCCGCTGCGGCTGCGGCACCTTCGCAGGAGAACAAGTCATTTGCGGATGACTTTCTGCATTATTCGCTGGTGAGCAATACCGAACTGGCCAAGGCCAACGCCGAGGCGCTGCTTAAGGCGACCGTCAAACCGGAAGATGTGCTGTTCGCCTTTGAAGCGGCCGAGAATGGGCGCAATCCGCGAGAGATCATGATTCGCAATGCCAAGCGTGAGGAACTTCGCGAAGTATCCAAGCAACTGCTGGATAAACTCGAAGAGGGTTTCCGGGTGGTCTCGCGCAATCCCGAACGTATTCGTGCGGAGGTGGACCGTCTGGGCAGCGGGCCGCGGGGCTATGCCAATGCCAAGGCGCGACTGATCAATGCCGGGCCGTTCGCCGCCCCGGTCTTTATTGAATATCTGCAGGACGAAAAGAAAAAAAGCCTTCAACCGTACGTTTTGCGTGTGATGGGCGAGATTGGCCGCCCGCTGCTGCCGCCGCTGCTGGAGCAGTTGAAGATGTCGGAACAAGGGGACAAGATTGCCCTGATCAACGTGGTGGGTCAAATTGGTTATCCGCAGGCGCTGCCGACATTGCGGCACATCGTCAGCGATGAAAAGACTCCCGAGGGCGTGAAAGCCGCGGCGGAGAAAGCCATCGCGGGCATTGATCGGACGGGAGCGTCGCCGAAAGCTGCGGCAGATTTATTCCTGGCGTCAGCGCAGGCCTATTTTGCACAGAAGCCTTCCTACCAGGCACCATTTCCGGATCAACCCACAAACCCCATCTGGCAATACGACAAAGCGTTAAACAACGTCCAGGCGATTCCGGCGTCGACAGCGATCTGGCACAACATCATGGCGATGCGTGCGGCGGAGCAAGTCATCAAGCTTCAGCCCACCA
Source organism: Phycisphaerae bacterium (assembly GCA_038248985.1). Taxonomy (GTDB): domain Bacteria; phylum Planctomycetota; class Phycisphaerae; order WQYP01; family WQYP01; genus JBBRWV01. The sequence goes on along the minus strand of JBBRWV010000008.1, from coordinate 30,173 downwards.
ACTCCCAGGCGATCACGGTGTGGATTGCCGCCAACTTGCGTCGCGAGTTGCAGTTGCCGGCCGGCGGGGTGGATCCGCTCAAAGTAGAAGGCAAGCCGGATGCATCGTTCTACGCCCGGGCGGCGGGGCCGATTTATTTGAATCCGATTCTGACCACGGCCCTGACGGATCATGACGCGGCACTGGCGTTGAAAGTGATTGACGCCTTGGAAGCGACGGGCGGGACGTCGGGCTCGGTACTGGCGATGCAAGGCGCGCCGCTGGTGAAGGCCTTGAGCTATCCGGACCGTGCGGTGCGATTCAAGGCTGCATTCGCGTTGGCCAAGGCCAATCCGGCCAAGGAATTCACCGCGCATTTCCGCGTGGTGCCCATTTTGGCTGAAGCGATCATCGGGACAGGGGCACCCAATGCGCTGGTGGTGATGGCGGATGAAAACACACGCAACAAGATGGCGGCCACGCTCCGGGATTCGACTAATCATTACACGGTTTATACCGGAAGCAGCCTGGCAACGGCGCTGGAAACGGCGCGGCAGGCCCCCGCTTTTGACGTGGTGGTAATTGCCAATGGTCCGGAAGTGATCCGGGTGGGAAAACTGGGTGTGACGGATTACCGCCTGGCCGGCGCTCCGGTGCTGGTGACGGGTGAAGAAGAGTCTCTGCCGAGCATCAAGGTGGCGCTCGCTGAGGCCAAAGGGTACGCGCCCCTCAGCCAGAATGCGGACGAAGCGGCGATCACCGCGGCGTTAACTGCGGCGCGCAACGATGTGGCCGTTACCCCGCTGGATCCGGAAAAAGCCAATGTTTTCGCCGCGACGGCGGTGTCGCTGCTCAACACGCTGGCCGGAGATCGTGCCTCGATCTACAAGGTTGACGACGCACTGGCCACGCTGATCGAGGGTCTCAAGGATAAACGCACCGATATTTCCACCGGCGTCGCGGGGGTACTCGGCAAGTTGAACAACATCGCGGCACAGAAAGCCTTGGCCACAGCGGCGCTGGCGCCGGACGTGGACCCGACGTTGCGGGCCGCGTTGCTTAACGCCCTGGCCGAGTCTGCCAAGCACACCGGCAACGCGTTGGACGCCGCTTCCATCAACGCCCTCATCAAACTTGTCAGTTCGGACGGGGACGTGAATGTTCGGACGGCTTCGGCCACCGCTTTGGGTGCGTTGAATATCCCGAGCAATCAGGCTTCGATTCTGATCAGCGGTCAGGCGAAGTAAGCCGGGCGTTTATTTTGTTCGCGTACTTTTGAAAGAACGCTGCGGTCCCGTGTGCAACACGGGGCCGTTTTTTTTACCAGCCGGTCAGCTTGCGAAAGACCGGCCAGGCCAGATTCGCATAGAAACGGTGTCCTTCCGGCCCCACCACCAATTGGGCTTTTTCTTCCACCTGCTGAGAGGTATAGATCGCCTTGACATCCTCGAAGGCTTTTTCGGCGCCGGCGATTGGAAAAATCGGATCTTCCAAACCGCAAACCAGCACCAAGGGCCGCGGCACAATCAGCCCGGCGATATCCTGCAGCTCAAAATAATGCATGACGTTGGGGATATAGTTATCGGTGCAGTGATTGATGGACCCAATGGAATCCTGATAGGTGCAAAAGCTGGAGGAGGGCATCACCGCCGCGATGCGCGGGTCGAAGGCTGCGGCATAATAGCTGATCACCCCCCCACCGCTGTTGCCCATGCAGGCGATGCGTGCGGTGTCGACCCGCTCAGGGAATTTTTCAAAGAGAACATCCACCGCGCGGTGCACATCCCAAAGGCGTTCACCCACCATCGTGCGACCCAGGAGGAGGGCGGTCATGGAAGCGTGATTGCATCCGTGAATCCCGGGTTCATCACGGGACCGCTGATCGACACGTTCGCCGAAACAGCGTATTTCCATCACGAGTGCCGCAAAGCCCATTTTCAGCGCCTGCACCGCGAAATCCCGATCTCCCACAATTTGTTCGCCTGCGTATTTCGTGCGTCCCATGGAAATGTGCATGCCTCGGTTGTGGCCCTGCAGGCAAATGATGACGGGCGGTTTTTCAGCAGATGCGAGCGTTCGGGGGAGGAGGAGATGGCAGGGGACATCGGCGTGGGCTTCGGAAGTAAAGACGAATCGCACTTCGGTATGGGTTTCGTGTTCGTGGGTTTGCTCAATCCGCACGTTCAGATCCACTTTCGCGGGCATGATGCCGATCAGTTGCTTGAAGGTGCGTCTGACCGCGGATTGCCACTCAGGAAAATAGGCTTCAGGGTCGAAGCCCAGAATACGCGGCGCGTGCTCCAGCAAGTGCTGGTGCAGAACTTCTGGAGCAAAGTTCAACATGGCTATCCTTTCGAGAATCACTTCGAGAATGCCTGCAGGTTCAGGAATTGCAGGGGAGCGGGGTGAGAAATGTCATTTCCCCGGACGGTTTTTTTCGCGTAGCGCATCGTGCAGATCGGAAAAGTAGTAGAAGAATCCGGACTGGACGCGGTCCTGCAGGGCAAAGGCGAAGTAGACGCGCGAGCCGCCGCGGGGCCAGTCGATGCCGTCGAGGGTGAGCGTGTTGAATGTGCCGGAGACGCTTTGTCCTGCGGGAATGATGACCGGTTTGGCGGTGGCGGGAATTTTGGCGGAATCGGGCGGGAGGAGCTGCTGATCGCCGTGGAAGATCACCAGTGATTTTTCCCACAGTATCGCATCGCCGTTTTTGAGCAGGGCGGGGATGGTGACGTCGGTCTGGCCTTCGTTCTTGAGCGTGATCTTAAAGAGGCCGTCGCCGTAATCGTTTTTCCATTTAATCACTTTTTCCGCGGGCAACTGCTCCACGGTGAACTTGACGGACTCTGGTATGAGAGCGGCAGGGCGGCCGGTGCGCACACAGGCCTTCGCGCCTTTTTCAACCAGCCCGGCGGGCCATTGGGCATCGTGCAGACCCGCCCAAGGCGAGACCCAGCCGTCCTGGCCCTTTTCCCAGCCGATGGGCATGGCGAGAATATCTTTCACCGCAGCTACTTTAGGGTCATCCGCTTTGACCAAGCCGGTGATGAAAGTCTGATTTTCTTCGCTGCGGAGGAGCACGATTACACGCGAGCCGTCCGGGGGGATGGTGTCCAGATCGCGCGTGGAGTAGCGATACGTTTTGGCGCTCGGCTTGGCGCCGCGCAAGGCTTCGACATCCGCCAGATCGATTTGCACGCTGTAGATCGGGGGCATGGACATGGTTTGCATGAGGGTTTTGGAGGATTCCAGTTTGGCCAGGAGGACCAGGGGTGCCTGGGCAATTTGGCCGTCTTTGATTTCCGCGGATTTGTCGCCCGCGTCGGGAGCGGCTTCGGCGGGCATGGGCCGGCGCTTGCCCATCAGTTGCCCGGCATTGTCATCGGCCTGCACCGTCACCGCAGTGATTGAAAACACGGATGTCAGCGCCAGAACCCAGTAGCGTTTCATGCAATATCCTCCAAAAAAAGCGTAGCAATTTCATGGCGGAACGTGGCTCGCCAACCGCTATTTTTTTGCCTTTACCGGCTTGTTCACCACGAGTTCCGAGGCACTTGCGGTGTGCTTGTCGCCCAGAATATCTTCGACATACAACATGCGGACGACGACCAGAACGGAAGCGAGGATGGGCGTGGCCAGCAGCAGCCCGATGGGGCCCAGCAGAATAGCGCAGATGACCTGCGCGATGATGATCAGCGCGGGGGGAAGGTCGATGGCTTTTTTCTGGAAGAAGGGGGTGATCACCCATCCTTCCAGTAATTGCACGATCAGGTAGATCGCGATGACCCAGCCGGCAAGCGCAGGGTTGAGATTGGATTCGCCGCCTTGCGGGGCGAAGGCCACGAGTACGGCAGGGATCGCGGCCAGAATGGGCCCAAAATTGGGGATGAAATTCAGGAGTCCGGCGAGAATCGCCAGGGTGATGGCCATCGGCACTCCCAGGATTTTCAACCCGATGAAGACCAGGAGACCCACCGAGAGCATGGATCCGAGCTGCCCGACAAACCACCACTGAAGTTGCGTGCCGATTTCAGCAGCGATGTGCTGAATGCGCGGCCGCTGTTTGACGGGAAAGAGCAATACGGCACCCGCCGAATAGGTGCGTGGAGAGATGGCGAAAAACAGGCCGACGCCGAAGACGATCACGATATTTCCGATGATTCCGATCGTGCCCGACAAAACACCTCCGGCCCCGCGCAGGAATGATTCGGACATCACATAGTCGGTGGCGGCGCTACGGAGCTCGACAATTCTTTGGGCCATCCAGGTTTGCGGGGGCAGGGTGGAGGGCATCGTCGGAACACCTGCGACAGGCTGCGACGTGATCGTGGTAGTGGAACTGTCGCCGCCTTCGAGCGTAGCGGGCGCAGTGGTCGTGGTGACGGCCGGTTCTTCGTACACGCGCGGCGCAGGGAGATACTTGTGCAGGTCGCGTTCGAGTTGTTTTAGCGCGCCGGGCAGAGTGTGCGAAAGCTGCACGCCTTGCTTGTATACCGTGTAGCCCATGAAGTAGCCGCCGCCCACCACCACGATTAAAAGGGTGGCCAGCACCATTACAAGAGCCCACATGCGCTGGATCCGCAGGCGCTTGGCCAGGAGATCGGAAGGGGCCGAAAGAAATACGGAAAACAGGATTCCCGCAAAGCAGAGAACCAATATCTGTGCCGTAAAGTAGACAAAGAGCGTCAGGAGAAAGGCCACGATGCAGATGCCGACTGCGACCAGCACCTTGCGGGTGTAGGACATCTCAGGCGAGACCGGTTTTGGAGGAAGAGGCGATTCAGGCATGCGTGTGCTCATCCATTTAGAGGTGGTCAGGACGGGAAGCAGGATCAACTTGGCCGGCAAACGCATTTTGGGGATACGACATGGCGTATCTTACCAAGGTCGCGGGCATCCTCACCCGCGATTTTTAGCCGGACTTTGCCTTAAATCCCTTGGGCAGTTTCGGGACGGCAGGTTGCGCCACGCCCATGAGTTCGCGTGCCTGCGCCAGGCTCGTTTCCGTCACATCCTTGCCGGTGATCATTTCCGCGAGTTCGCGTACCCGCACCTCGCCCTCCATGACATTGACGGTCGTGGCGGTTTCCTTCCCGTCCGTTTTCTTGCGGATCGTCAAGTGACGATCGGCAAAGGCGGCGATCTGTGGCAAGTGGGTGATGCACAAGACCTGATGGACGCCGGCAAGCGCCCGCAGTTTCTCACCGATGATCGTGCCCATGCGCCCGCCCACATTCGCATCAATTTCATCAAACACCAGGACGCTGACGCGATCGGCCTGTGCGAGGATCGACTTGAGCGCGAGCATCACCCGTGACAGTTCGCCGCCGGAGGCGATTCTGCGGAGGGGCCGCGCGGGTTGTCCGGGGTTTGGGGCGATCATGAATTCGACTGTTTCCAGCCCGGAGGCGGTGGAGAAATCCGCAGTCGTTAGCGGCGACGGTTCTGATGAGAGAGGTTTCCGATTTTCGATTTTGGTTTTGCGTGCCCCGTCCGCGGTCGGCGGGCCACCCAGATCGATCGCCAGCGATTGAAACTCAATCAGGAATTTTGCTTCCTTCATACCCAGGTCGCCCAACTGTCCATGCACGAGGGGCATCAATTTTTCAGCGGCTTTCTTGCGCAACTTCGTGAGTTGCTCCCCCACCGTGCGTAATTGTTTCTCCAGTTTGGCAATCTGCTCGCCGATCGTCGAGTAATCCTGATCCTGTATCCGCAACTCGGCAATTTTTTCGCCGATCTGCTGGCGATAGGTCAGCACCTCGTCCAGCCCAGCGCCGGCGACGCGGCCGGTGTATTTGTCGATGATCCGATTGAGCAGATTCAAACGCGAGGAATTCTCTGCCAGTTCCTCCGGATCAATCTCCAGGCGATCGGTATAGCGGCGCAACGTGAATGCGCCATCATCGAGATTGACGGTCGCCTCTTTGACCTGTTCGGCAAGCGGCTTGAGCGATTCATCCAACTCTGCCAGTTCCAGCAGAATTGCCACAGTCCCCTTCAGTCGCTCAATGATGGAGCCCTCTTCTTCATACAAGGCACCGTACGTTGCGCTAGCGGTATTTTTGATTTTTTCCAGATTGGAGAGCACGCGGTTGCGGGATTCCAACTGGTCATGCTCGCCTGGTATCAGTTCCGCCTCATCGATTTCTTTGGCTTGGAACTCGTACAACTCGAGTTGCTGCTTGCGCAACGTGCGGGATGCCGTCAATTCCTGTTGCTGGCCCAGCAACGCCTGCCGCTGATGATACAGTTCGGAAAACTGCTGCCGCTGGGGCACGCTTCCGCCAAACTCATCGATCACGGCCAGCTGATTGGCCGGCTTCAGCAGGAATTGAGCATCGTGCTGGCCATGCACATCCACGAGTATCTCCCCCACCTGCTTGAGCATCGCCCCGGTGATGGGGTTGCCGTTTAAGGAAGAGGACGTGCGGCCGGATTCGAAGAGTCGGCGGGCAATGATCAGTTCGGGTTCCTTCTCCACCGGCAGATCCGTTGCGTTGGCAATTTCCTGGCGAATATTCTCGGATTTGATATGAAAGACCCCGGTGACGCGCCCCTCGGCAGCGCCTTTGCGCAGCATATCCGTCGGCTGCCGCAGCCCCAGCAGAATTTCCAGGGCACCGATCACCAGCGACTTTCCCGCCCCGGTCTGGCCGGTGAAACAATTTAGGCCGGCGTGCAATTCCACGGTGATGTCCTGAATGACGGCCAGGTTCTGAATATGAAGTTCACGCAGCACGGAAAACCCTCTTTGGCGAAGTTCCCGCAGATTGTAACGGATACCGTACAAAAAGCGCGGCAGAAAAGAACGGGACTTCCTTCGTGTCCATCGGATATGATCGGCACGCTTGCCAAGGGAGGCCATTATGAAGACTGCATTTGTTTACCTCGCCAGCGGAGTCCTGGCACTCGTCGCGGGCATCGCCGTCGCCCAAACGGATTGCTTCACCGTACCGCCGCGTATGGAGGGTGAACTCATTTCGGGCATCGCAAATCTTCAACAGTCCGCGACTAAATCCGCCGCTAGAACGCAGTTGATGAAGGCCCTGGACAAGCCTTTGCCCAAATTCGATGTCACGGCGATGCCGCTCGATAAAGCCATCGAGCAATGGGTCAAGGTGGCGGACATCAACGTCCAGATCAATTGGGACGCCATCAAAGAGTGCGGGGTCAAGACGGACGTCGGGGTCACGGCACATATTAAGGATGTACCCGCGGGCCGAGTCCTGCAGAATCTCCTTGATGAGGCGGGAAAAGGAACCGTCGGCCTGCGTTACCACGTGAGCGAAAATGTGCTTGATATTTCCACGCGCGATGACTTTGAATCCGTGAAATATCAAGTAACTCGTATCTATGACACCACCTTCATGTTCGTCGACCTCGAACCCAACGGCGAAGGCGCCGCCGAGATCGCTGCCAACCTTACCGAACTGATCAAAGCCACGATTCAACCCGAATCGTGGCGTGATGCGGGTGGCACCATTGGCTCGATTCGTATTCTCAACGGCTGCCTCATCGTCAACCAAGTCGAAGAAAGCCATGACCAGATTGCGCATTTTATTGACATCCTGCGCCGCCATCGGCGCGATCGGACCCAGGCGTACGACATCAAAGACCTGCTCAAATCCGCCTCCACCCCAGCCACCACCACCGCGCCCGACGACAACTCCGCCGCCGCGGCCGTCATCAAAGTCATTCAAAGCGCCTGCGGCCGAGATACATGGAAAGGCGCGGGCGGCAAATCCAGCACGGTCGCCTACTACAACGGCAAGCTCTACATCACCGCGAGCCCTGCGGTGCATGAGCAGGTCCGCAGCCTTCTCGCGCTCATGCGCAAGAAAGACTGACCTGCTTGACCGATTCCGCGTGGACGCGCCAGCCGCTATACTTGCCCCCTTCATTTTGCGGTGCCTTGTCCACAGGAGTCATCCCCCATGTCGATAGCCAACAAAGTTCCCTTCGTCCTGATCGTTCGTGATGGCTGGGGCCAGAATCCCAATCCGTCGCACGACGCATTCAATGCCATCAAATTGGCCAAACACCCCGTCGATGATCGGCTTATGCGCGATTACCCCAACGTCCTGATTCACACCTCCGGCGAGGATGTGGGGCTGCCGGCAGGAGTCATGGGCAATTCAGAGGTGGGGCACCAGAACATCGGCGCCGGGCGCATCGTCGATCAGGAAACGATGCGCATCACCCGGCGCATCCGCGACGGCTCATTTTTCAAGAATAACACATTGCTTGAGGCGTTCGCGCATGCGGAGCAGTTCAACAGCAATGTGCATATTCTTGGTCTGTGCTCCGATGGCCGCGTCCATTCGGACCAAGAGCATTCCTATGCGATTCTCGAGATGGCCAAGCGGCAGAACTTTCCGGCGGACCGCGTGCTATTTCACATCATCACGGATGGCCGCGACACGGCGCCGACAGGCGCGACGCGCTTCATTCCCGCGCTCGAAACGAAAATCCAGGAGATTGGTGTGGGGCGGATCGCGACGATGATCGGGCGCTTCTATGCCATGGACCGCGACAACCGGTGGGAACGCGTTCAGGCCTCGTACGAACTGCTGGCGGAAAACAAGGGCGTGGCCTACACAACGACTGCGGCGGCGCTGACGCATTACTACGCCAACGCATCGGACACATCGCGCACGGGCGATGAATTCGTCACGCCGTCGGTCATCGGCAAGGGTGGAAAAATCTCTGATAACGACACGGTGATCTTTTTCAACTATCGCGGTGATCGCCCGCGCGAGATTACGAAGGCGTTTGTCTACGATGATGCGCAAATTGCGTTGGAGCCCAACTGGACCACTACGGGATTTGCGCGGCCGAATCATCCCAAAAATCTCTATTTCGCCACGATGGCGGGTTATGAAGAAGGCCTTCCGGTCCACGTGATCTTCGACAAGCCCGAGAAGATGGCGCATATTTTCGGCGAAGTGCTCGCGGCACAGGGCCGGACGCAGCTCCGCTCCGCGGAGACCGAAAAGTTTCCGCACGTCACATTCTTTTTCGACGACTACAGTGAGCCCCGCAAGGTGGACAAAGTTACGATGGATGGCATCGGCGCATTTGCGGGGGAGGAAATCCGCGGTGCCCACAGCCGCAAGGATATCAAGACGTATGATCTTGCCCCGGAGATGTCGGCGGCGAAGGTGGCGCAGGTGGTGCTGGACGCCATTGCTTTGAACAAATACGACGTGTACATCGTCAACTTTGCCAATGGCGACATGGTGGGCCACACGGGCAAGCTTCCTGCGGCGATTCAGGCCATCGAATGCGTCGATCTGTGTGTCGGCAAGATCGTCGATGCCGTTCTGGCGAAAGGCGGCGCCCTCATCGTGACGGCCGATCACGGCAACTGCGAGCAGATGTGGGACCCGATCCATGATTGCCCCCACACGGCGCACACAACTTTCGATGTTCCGCTGATCGTCGTGGACGAGCGCTTCAGAAACTCGAACATTCAGCTCCCTAAGGGCGGACGGCTGGCGGATATCGCTCCGACGGCGCTGAAAATTTTGGGAATAGCACAGCCCCAGGAGATGACGGGGGTAGCACTGCTCCCCTGAGCCTCATACAAATATGCAGGGCGATTTGGGCGGGAATTTTTTCGTGCGTTTCAGCCTCGCCTGTGGTAGAAGATGGCGGTTGTCCGCCACAGAATGTACTTGCTTGGAGAACTTCATGATGCGCACACGTGTTTTTCCCGCATTGGCCATGGCCGTTTTCGTAGCGGCTGCCGTCGCTGTCCTTTCCGGCCAGACACCCACCACACAACCCGTTGCCAAACCACCAGCCGTCCTGCGGCTCCACTTGATGGATGGCTCCGTATTGACGGGGAATATTTCCACCTCGGCCATTGACGTCGAAACGCAGTTTGGGACGCTCAAAGTGCCCATCGAAAGTATTCGGTCGCTCACGCCGGGGCTGCAGAGCCATCCGGAGTTGCTCAAGAAGATTGAGGATCTGGTGGCCGATCTGGCGGCGGATGGCTTTGCGGAGCGGCAAAAGGCGGCGCAAGCGCTGTCCAAAATGGGGCCGGAAATCAAACCGGAGCTCGAAAAGTATCTCAAGACGGCGGAGGCGGAAAAACAAACGCGGCTGCAGAAGTTGATCGAGGAGTTTGAGCAGCAGGGCGCGTCGGATGGCGAGGAAGCCACCGAGTGGGTGCGCGAGGATATCATTTCCACCCCGCAGTTTACGATCGTGGGACGGATTAAGAATCAATCGTTTGATGTGTCCAGCGCGTACGGCACACTGACGGTCAAACTGGGCGACATTCGCAAGGCGCAGCGCGATGCCGCCGAAGCCGAGGAAGTTCGCAAGACGGTCACCGTCAGCGGGACGCTTATGCAGACCCGGCAGTTTGAAGCCACTAGCATCAAGCTGAACAAGGGCGACCAGGTGTTCATCACCGCCACGGGGTCCATCACGATGACGCCGTGGGGCAACAACCAGTCCTCGACGCCGGATGGCGGGTCGAACTTCGGCATGACGCAGCCGGGCAATATTCCAGGCGGTGCGTTGACGGCGCGTATTGGTACATCGGGCGCTATTTTCAAGGTCGGCAGCAAGCACAAGTTCACGGTGCAGCAGGCGGGCGTCCTGAGTTTTTCGATGGCGATGCAGGGGGACTATGCGTCGTACCAATTTCCGGGGGAATACACGGTGAAGGTGCGAGTCGTTCGCAAATAGGCATTGAGCGCGAGGAAATGAAGGTTGGGGGGGAGGCGTCGCTTTCGCAAATATGCTTGCGCGGGGGGGTGGGACGTTCGCAATAATGAGCGATTTTCATACCCTTTAATTGCATACTTCAATCCTTTTTAGGGGATCATCGTGCGTTCTGCACGAAAGGTGATGGAAGAAATGGATGCTGACTCCCTCGAATAGGACGGGAAACCCAAAATAAGGGACTTTTTTCTCGGTATCCCCGTAAATTTCCAATTGGCACGTTCTGTGCATTAGTAATCACAGCTACATCACTCTGCAAAGTCGCTGACCCTCATGTCATCTCCTTTGCAGGCGGCGGGAAAGCCTCCGAAGCCTGATGCACGTGACCGAGTATCCCCGAGCGGTCAGGTCCAGCCCTCCGAGCCTTTTCAGCACCGCGACGCGCAGCGGGACTCACTCACACAAACATCGATGGGCGGCTACGTATGGTCGCTCATCCTTTTGAAGCTGGGCGTCGTTCAAGCAGGTTGAGCGGCACAGGCGACAGAAACTAGCGATGGAAGTGCGTAAATGACAAATCGTATGGAATCGGAAAACAGGCCCCAACCCGGAGCCGTCATCGATACGATGACGCTTTGGAACCTTTACGTACTGACCCGCGAAGACCGCGTGCGGAATAAATTGATGGTGCATTACCTGCCGGTGGTGAAGGCCATTGCGCGGAATTTGGCGAATCGTACGCCGGTGGACGTGGAGCACGATGACCTGGTGCAGGCAGGCGTGCTGGGGTTGCGGGATGCGATCGCGTCGTTTGAGCCGAACCGGTGCATCAAGTTTGAGACGTATTGCACACAGCGGGTGCGGGGGTCGATCCTGGATTACCTGCGATCACTCGACTGGGCGCCGCGTATGCTGCGAAAGCGGATGGATCGGTTGCGCGAGGCGACTATTCAATATGAAATGTCGCATGGCACGGCGGCGTCGGACGCGGAGCTTTGCTCGGCGATGGATATCTCCGGGGAGGAGTTGGCGAGCACGCAGAAGGAAATGTTGAGTTCCATTCTCCACCGCGTGCGATTCAGCACGGAGGACTCGGACGATGGGGCTTCGCCGCTGGACTGTGTGGCCGATGCGAAGGCGGAGGATCCGTTCAAGAAGCTGCTGCGGCAGGATCTGCGGGAAGTACTGCACCGGGGGCTGTCGGAAACGGAGCGGAAACTGGTGGTGCTGTACTACTACGAGAATCTCAGCTTCCGGGAAATTGGCGAAGTTTTGAACCTGTGCGAGTCACGGGTGAGCCAACTGCACCAGGTTATCATTGAACGACTGCGGGAGCGCAAAGCGCGGCTGGTTGAAGCGAGCGTTGATTAAGGGAAACCTACACCGTGACTTCCTTGCCGGCGGCCTGTGAGCGGTAGAGGCCGTCGAGGATGCGGACGACATTGAGGGATTGCTCGGCGGGGACGGGGGAGGGTTTTTTAGTGAGAATAGCGTCAGCGAAGGCGGCGATTTCTTTGGCGTGTCCGCCGACGCCGTCATCCAGGTATTTGAGGGTGGTGTCGGTGAGGGAACCGGCGGTTTCCCCGTGGATGGTGAGTTCGGGCCACTCGGCACCGGCGTCGGTACCCATGATGGTGATTTTGGTGAGTTCCGGCTCTTTGATGTTGGTGAGCCAGGAGCATTCGAGGGTGAGGGCGGCGCCATTTTTGAAGCGAATGAAACCAGCGGCGAAGTCTTCGACGGTGAATTTTTCGCGGTCCCACTCGCCCCACCAGCCGCGGATGTCTTTGCGTTTGGCGAGTTTTTGGAGTGCGACGGCGGAGACGGAGACGGGTTCGGGGTAATTCATGAGGTGGAGGGCGAGGTCGACGATGTGGACACCGATGTCGATACCGGGACCGCCGCCGGAGATATTTTTATCGATGAAGCCGATGCGGGTGGGAGGGAAGCGGCGGCGGAGGAACTGGGCGCGGGCATAGTAGACCTCGCCGAGGACGCCGGATTTGAGATATTCCTTGAGTGCCATGCTGCGGTTTTCGAAGCGCATGTGCTGGGCGGTCATGAGGATTTTATTTTTAGCTTTATCGCGTGCGGCGATCATTTTGCGGACGAGTTGGGGTTTGGTGGTAAGGGGTTTTTCGCAGAGAACGTGGAGGCCGGCGTTGAGAGCCTCGATGGCGTTGGGGGCATGGCCGGCGTTGGAGGTACAGATATCGACGGCGTCGATGGGGATGCCGGATTGGAGGATTTCCTTGAGTGTGTTGAAGCGGGCTTCGCGGGGGAGTTGGACGAGGTCGCCGCGTTCGTTGCGGCGGGCTTCGAGAAGGTCGGCACAGGCCACGACCTGGGCGGTGGGGTAGAGACGTTTCCAGCCGTCGATATGGATTTGGGTGATGCCGCCACAACCGATAAGTGCGACGCGGAGCTGCGGTTTTTCAGTGGAGGTGGACTTGGGGGCATCGCCCCAGAGGTTGTTGGTGCCGGCGGTGGTCATGAGCGCTGCTCCTATTGGTTTTTAGAAATGGAACTAGTTGAGGTGCCAAAGACGGGAATATACGAAAAAACCGCGCATTCGGAAACAGGAGGAGCGATATTGCGCCCGACGAGAGGTGAGGGCGCAGAGGGGGAGAAGCAAGTGAGGGGGGGGTATTTGGTTTTCAAGGAGTGGGAGATGATGGCGCTAGGTCTCGAGTTTCACAGGGCCAAAGGGACTAGGGGCGGCGAGAAGGGAGATGGGGGTGCTGTGGTGCGCGCTATTGTGAGGGGGGAAACGGAGAAAAGTGGCGCCCCTTCGGGGCTCGGGGGGTTGGGGGGTGGGATACCACGGGCTTCCGCCCGTGGCTACTACCTGGCGGTCCTTCGGACCTACTGACCGTCGTGTTGCGACAGCGTTCAACGGGAACGTCGCGATGCGACGGTGTTAAACGCGTTAAACTCGGAATTCTTTTTGCCATTGGGCGAGGAGTTGGTGGGTGAGTGATTGGGAGATGGGGCCGGTGGGGTGGAAGGTGAGGGTGCGATGGTTGGGGTTGTCCTGGGATTGCAGAGTGATTTGGAGATGGTCCGGAGGGAGGAGGTCGGTGATGCGCTCGGGCCATTCGATGACGATGAGGCCGTCGGAATGGAGGAGGTCATCGAAGCCGACGGCGGCGAAATCTTCGGGGGAGGCGATGCGATAGGCATCGAGATGGTAGACGGGTTTGGGGCCGGGGTAGATGTTGAGGAGGACATAGGTGGGAGAGCTGACGAGGTCGGGGTCATCAATGGCGGCACCGAGAGCGATGCCGCGGGCGAGGTGGGTTTTGCCTGCGCCGAGGTGTCCGCGGAGGGCGAGGAGAGTGCGAGGGGGAGCGAGGCGTCCGAGGAGTGAACCGAGGCGGAGGGTTTGGTCGACGCTGGTGGTCAGGATTTGCATGAGGGATTCCCGCGAAAGATCACCGGTCTGATCAGGCGGAGTCACGGGTGAGGATGGGGTAATTTTCGCGTTCGCCGCGGCCGGTGACGGGGTAATCTTTGCGGAGGGGGTGGGCGCCGAAGGTGTCCCAGGTGAGGATGCGGCGGAGGTCGGGGTGATGGACGAACTTGATGCCGAACATGTCAAAGACTTCGCGTTCGAGCCACTCGGCACCGGCATAGAGGGGGACGAGGGAGTCGACTTCGATTGGGGATTCATCGAGGAAGACGCGGAGGATGAGTCGCGGGGCGCCGTCGCCGCCGGCCATGTTAATGGAGTTGAGGACGTAGACGAGGCCGAAGCGGCCGTCCTTGGTGGTGCCGGGGTAGTTGAGGTAATCGACGGCGGTGACGTCGGAGAGCATGTTGTAGTTGAGTGCGGGATCGGCCTTGAGGAAGGTGACGACGGCGAAGAAATGGGCGACGGGGATGATGATCTGGGTAGCGCCTTTGAATTCGCTGCCGCGGAACTTGATGGCGGGGAACTGGGCCTTGAGTTTGGCGATAGCGGGGTGATTGAGGGGCATGGTCATCCTTTATCAGTAATCTCCATAGGGCGATTCTTCTCCGCGAACCGGCTGAATGCGAAGAGTAGAAGCACACTATGGTGAGAGGTTGCTTACGAGACGAGGGGGATTATACCGAAGGGGAAGCAAGGTGGAAAATGATCATGGATGGGCGTGTGACGGAGCAGGCTGCTGTATCCCTACCGGGAGGAGTTTTTTAGTGTGGTGGAGGAATATGCAGATGGGGTATGATCATGGGGGCTTTTATCGGCAATTGAATAGCTTCCGCAACGTGAGACGTATCGTAGTGTTCACGTGATTACGGTGGTGGCCGTGATCAGTAAGGATGGTTGCTTCACTTTGAAGCGGCCAATTGAGGCACCGCTCCAGATTTATCAAAGGATACTGTTGATGACACGAAATGGACAACGCAGGGGGCTGCGGCGCCGACATTTTTCGCGCGTGGCACGGCAGATTGGGCTGGAGATGCTGGAATCGCGGGTCTTGCTGACGGCATTGAATCCCTATACGACTGATCCGCTTCATTTGAGCCTGGGTTTCGCGGTGTATCGGCCGAGCACGGCGATGTTTTATGCGGATACGAATCGCGATGGGACGGCGGACCAGACGCTGTCGATCGGTCAGGCGGGAGACAAGGTGATCCACGGGGATATGAATGGGGATGGGCTGACGGATGTGGGGGTGTTTCGGAACGGGCAATGGCTGCTGGACCTGAATCATGATGGGGGCTTTGATGTGCAGTACAACTTTGGGCAGGCGGGGGATATTGCGCTAATTGGCGATGTGGACAGCGATGGGTATGGGGATTTGATTTTATATCGGGCGGGCCGTTGGCTGGTGAGTACGAATCGCGATGGGGTGGCGAACCAGGCGTACGATTATGGTCTGGCCACCGATTTGCCGGTGATCGGGGATTTCAATGCGGATGGGCGTTTGGATCGGGCGGTGTATCGTCCGTCGACAGGGACGTGGTATGCGGATTCGGCATTCACGGGCGTGTTGACCTCGGTGTTTAGCTTTGGCGGGCAGGCAGGGGATATTCCGTTTGCGATGGATTTCAACAACGATCAGTTTACGGATTTTGGCATTGCGCGGAATGGAAACATTTTGATCAATGTGAGCCGCACGGGCAGCACTGATTACAGCTTTCCATTTGGCGGGGCGGGGGATGTGCCGGTGATGGGAAATTACAGCACGGCGGCGGTGGCGCACACGCGGCGAACGGGGTTGGCATTGTACGACCCAACGACGGGGGTGTTGTCGCTGGATCCGTCGCAGACGGGTGCGGTGACGAGCGTACGGACCGTGGGACTGCCGGGGGATCAGATTGTGGCGGCGGATTTTGACGGGAACACGGTGACGGACACGGCGGTGTTGCGCAACGGGGTGTGGTATATCGACACGACGCATGATGGCGTGTCGGATTCGACAGTTTTATTTGGTCTGGCGGGCGACATTGCGGTGGCCGGGGATGTGAACCACGATGGTTTCGCGGATTTGATGATTTATCGCGGGGGCGTTTGGCTGATTGATTTGGATCGCAATGGCACGGCGGATATGACGTCGTCGTATGGCACCGTGGGCGATGTGCCAATCGCGGCGGATTTTAACGGGGACGACATTCTGGATCGGGCGGTGTACCGGAATGGGTTGTGGCACGTGGATTTTGATTTTAACAACACGGTGGACACGTATTACAGTTTTGGCGGGGCTTCGGGCGATAAACCATTCGCGTTTGATTTCAATTATGACGGCAAGGACGACATGGGGATTTTCCGCAATGGGGCGTGGATCATAGACTTAACGCACACGGCGTTTCCTTCGCTGATTTATCATTTTGGCAGTGCGGGTTTGATACCGATGGCGGGGCATTTTGAGACGGCCAATTCGAAATTTGTGCGGGCGGGCGCGGTGAACGGCGATGGCACGGAAGCCAAGCCTTATGGATCGATTTACACGGCGGTGCTGAACGCGGCGAATGGGGCGTTTATCCGCGTGGCGCCGGGAACGTATAACGAGTCGGTGGTGATCACGGCGCGGAGCAACCTGACGCTGGTGAGTGCCAATCGATACGGGACGACGGTGCGTGCGACGGCGGGCAGCGGGATTTACGTGGAGGCTTCAGCGAACATATTCCTGGAGAATTTCACGACGTTGAGCGTGGATACGAACCCGCTATTTGGCGGAGGGCTGGTCGTATACGGGTCGACGGTATTCGGCCGGGGGATCCTGGCGGTGGGGAGTTACCGGGACAATGTGGTAACGGCGGCGCCGACGGGTGGATTTGGCCTGTTGTATTTGCGTGATTCGCAGCTCAATGCGAGCCAAACTTCGGCGGGGATGATGAGCCAGGGGAGGACGATTTTGCGGATGGCCAACGTGCGGGTGGCGAACAATGGGACGAGCACGACGCACCAACAGCAATGGGGTCGGGGCATTGTTTTGATAGGGATGAACAACGTATGCAATTTCCGGGGGCTGATGGTTACGGACAATCTGGAGCATGGTTTTGTGGCCGATGGCGGCGGCGACATGCTGCTGCTGGACAACACATTTCAGAATCATCCGAACGCCAACGGAGCGATCATCGCGCAGCTTTTTTCGTTTGTGATTGAGTCGTGCAAATTCATCAACAATGGCGTGAAGGGCAATCTCAGCAAGGCATTCAATGGGTTGGAAGTGGATCTCACGGGGACCCATTTACGGGGCACGATCAGCAATTCACTGTTCCAGGACAACGCTGAATTTGGAATTTTTCTGGGCGGCGGGCCCTTGTTCGTGGTGCAATTCAACACGTTTATCAACAACGATCATGCGCAACTGATCGTTCACGGAGTGGATTTGCGGCCGTCGGGATCGGAGTATGTGACGGGTTCCACGCTGGCGTACGTGCTGGGGAACAGTTTCTTTGTGACGGCAGGGAGTCTGATACCGGGACTGGCGGGGGCGGGCAGCGGCGCGGTGGCATACATTGGGGGAGCCGAGAGTTGGATGAAGAACACGTTCACCAATTTTCCGATTTACAGTTCCATCTTTGTCGATCGGGATCCCGACGACCATGCGTCAATTGCGAACTTCTATTGCCTGCCGGAGAGCAGCAATATTTTCATTAACAGTTCGGCATTTCCCATCGGAGGGTATGGGGCGAAGGCGTTGCCCTAGCGGTCGGTGCGAGGGTGACGGGCGGGATTATTTTTTTTGTACGCGGAAAGACGCCAGGTCAAAGATCGCGTTGCCGGCGGTGCTGCGGAGTTCGGCGATGAGTTCGACTTCGCGCAGTTCTTCCGTCACATCGAAGGGGTGGGTGATCGAAGTCCAGTCGGCAGTACCGATGACCTTATTTTCACGTATGCCGCCGCTGATGCGGAGGCCGGCGCCGAGACCGCGTTGGTCATCGATGCCGATGACATTATTGGTTTTGGCGCGGGCTTCGAGAATGTAGCGGCCTTTGGCGAGTCGCGCCTTGGCACGAAACGAAGCAATGCAGCGATTGCTCGGGCCGGTTTCAATGGAGAGGGCGGGGCGGCGGTCGATTTCTTTTTTTTCCAGCTTGGCATCTCCGTCGGGGCGAGGTTCCCAGCCTTCGATGGGTGCGAAACCATCCTTATTGAACGCGAGAGGTTCCGGGGGGGACTGGGAGCGGATGAATTTCTGGCGTTCGGCGACGCGATTTTTGAGGTCGCGGACGCGCTCGTCAAATTGCTTGGCGCGATCTTCGCTGATGGTGGCGAGGACGGGACGAATTCGCACGTGGGCCGCGTCGATTTTGGCGTGCAGTTTTTCGGGGGCGAACAGCGGCAGTAACTCGCGGATGCGATGACGATACTGGGCGTTCCATTCCGGAGTTTCGAGAACGGCCTTGGCGACGATCGGTTGGGGGATGTTGAAGACGGCGTAGTTGGGATCACGAAAAAGCTGGTCCAGACCGTGCAAAAGGAAGACGGCTTTTTGGTCAGAGCCGCGGAAATAGATCCGGTAGTTGTTGCGGTTCATCGCGTAGCCATCCCAGTGGCAAAGCATCAATTCGAGGGCGGTAAAGGTGAGGAATTTGTCGACATCAAGCTGCGCGGCGACGAGGGGGCCGCGCTTGTTGGGATCGCCTTCACGGCAGGCGGCGAGGAGAGATTTCAGGTCGGATGGATCAACGGAGTCATCGCCAACATCTTTTTCGAGAGGCGAGTCTATATCCTTGTTGTAGGTACCTTCGTACAGGTTGCCTTTGCTGTCGGAAAAATTTCGCTGGAGAAAATCCTCGTCGAAGGCTTCTTTCAGGACGTAGAAACCGAGGTCGCGGTCGTTGATCCAGACGCGGGCGTGGCTTACGCGTGTGGCGGGATACCCGGCTTCGCGGATGATCTGCGAGGCGAGCAGTTCATTCAGGTAGCTATCGTCCTGGATCGAATTATTGAGATGGAATTTATCCATACCGTGGAAACGCTGATCTTTTTGGGTGAGTTTGAGGGAGAGAGCGGGCCGGTCATCGAGGGGGCGAAAGCTGCCGACGGCACCTTTGAGTTTCAACTGCACTTTTTTGTAGGTGGTTTTATCATTTTCGATCAAGGAGGCATCGACGTAGCGGCGGGGGTCCTGACGGAGATATTGTTCTTCCTTGGGAGTCAGGCGAATGCGGAGATTGGGGATTTGGCCGGTGGAGAAGAAAATATCGGTGGGGTCGATTTTGACGGGGGCAGTCGCGGGTGCCGTGGCAGTGGCGGCCGTGGTGGTGGCGGGGGCTTCTGCCTGGCGTTTGCATGCGGGGAGAGCCAAGGTGAGGAGCAGAAGGATCACGGCGAAACTAAGAGAAAGAATACGCATTGCGAATATCCAGAATATGACGATCAAGAGAACCGGGGGGACGCTCCGCGCGGAGCGTTTGGCACCAATGCCCCACTGCGGAGACACGTCATCCATAACGCTTGGAGAGAAGAATTAAGCCTTCAAATCAACACTTTGTACGCCCTCAAGAGCCTGTAGCGCTTTGACCAGCGGCAATAGTCCGGCGGGATTACGGAGCCGGACGCGATAGATGAGGTCGATGGCGGCACCCTGACGGGCGGAGACGACCGAGACGAGCTTGGACGATTTGAGATGTTCGACAAAGACGGCGGTAAACAATGTTTCGGGCGCGCGGCCGGCACCGACCCGGATTTCAAGACGGCGATCGGCAGCGGAGGCGGCGACGTCGCCGAGAATGCTCAGGCCAAAGGCGACGAGGGAAACCACGGGGACGCCGATCAGGCAGATCAAGATATTTCCTGCGCCGATGGCCATGCCGACGACGACGGCAAAGATGACGAAGGAGGTATCGCGGGTGTCATCGACGACGGTGCGAAAGCGAACGATCGACAGGGCACCAACGAGGCCAAAGGCGCGGGCGATGCTGTCGCCGATGACGATGGTGGTCATCGCGACGAGGATCGTCAGCAGGACGAGCGTGGTGAGGAGGGGGAGAGTCTGACCGGCGGGGCGGCGCTGGGTGGCAGCGTAAACGCCGGCGATGGCCAGTCCGAAGAGCATGGCGGCGAGGAGACGAAAGACCAGCGTGGTCCATTCCAGGTGCGGCACAGGCCCGATGACTTGGAGCCACTCAGGCATACCCGCGCCCTTCTTCGCAGATCAGGCCGGTGGCGAGCATCATGCGGCGATATTTGGAGACACTGCCCGCTTCCAGCTTCAACGTTTGAATGACGTCTTTGAAGAGGCCGGGCATGGAGCCGCGGAATTTGAACTCGCAGACAACGTGATCGTCAAGAATGCTCTGTCCGTTGTGGAGCGGTGTGAGATCCCAGGAATCGTTGGCCTGGCCGCGGATGCGACGGTCAAGGGTCATGCGTAGCGGACCGTCGTCGGTGATTTTGAAGAACGCGGTGCGATCGTAAGTCAGGAGGCAGGCGGGTTGGAAAGCAAACTGGGCGACGCGTTCACGAAACCATTCGCCGGGCCAGGCACCGGTGGGTTCGGGCGAGAGCACTGCGGGTAATTCGTCGAGTTGCACATCGCAGCGACGTTTGGCGACGCGGTCTCCGTGGCGTGATTTGCGTTCCAGAAATACGCGGGATTCACACCCGTAGCGGCGGAGACGAAATTTGCTGCGCCGATGGCCTGGGGCACGGCGGAAGACATCGCGTTGAGGGGTGTCGAGATACAAAGTAGTGGTTTGATAGGCATCGCCGAGGGCGGGATCGGCATAGGCATCGCGCTGCATGGCGGAATTGGCCCAGTCCTGAACGTCGGCGGCGACCGAGTCGCGGATGAGGAACTTGAGCTCGAATGCGGCCATCTGCTCACCGGCCACGCGTTGAATGGAGGGAGAAAGCAGCGTGCCGTCCTGAGAGGAAGCGCTTCGCGGTAAGTTGGGTGCGGGCTCAACTGTCTGTTCTCTGAATAAGATCATGTGTAGCTTCCTTCATCGCCACAAGTCTGCGAATAGTCCACCCAGCGGTGTCAGTCGGATAGATTAACGTCGCCAAGGGCCTATAAATTTCAAATATTTCATCGACCGCCCTACAGAGGTTCGTTGGCGTGTGGCAGTTCTGGAAGGACTGATAAGCCGCTACGGGGTGGGCAATCGCTCAGGGCCTCACAGATGGAGCGTTTCCTCCCTCCACTTTCCGCCGTACAATCCTCGCCAATACCGCACACATTAAAGGATGCCTGTTCCATGGCCCAGACCAAAACCCACCTGTTGCCCAAGCGTCAATATGTTCCCCTGTCCGACCAGTGGAATCTGGCTTCCCTTTATCCGAATGATGCCGCGTGGGAGAAGGACTTTACGGCGTGGGAGAAACAGATCGCCACGTATGGCAAGTTCAAAGGGAAATTGGGCAAGTCGACGCGCATGATAGCGGGACTTTTGACGTTTGATGTTCAGTTCGACCTGCTGGCGGAGCGACTGGGCAACTATGCGTTTTTGAAGACCTCGGAAGACCAATCGGACTCGCGCTATCAGCGCATGAAGGGGCGGTACACGCATGTGGCCACGAAGGCTGCTGAAGCGGCGAGTTGGATTCGCCCGGAAGTGCTGGCGATTCCTGCGGCGGCCATGAAAACAATGCTGGCGTCGATGGAGCTGGCGGAGTGGAAGCTTTCACTGGAACGGATTCTGCGCTATCGACCGCACACGCTGGCGGCGAAAGAAGAGCAGTTGCTGGCAATGTCCGGCCAGATGGCCGAGGCGAGCAATTCGATTTTCCGGCAGCTCAATGATACAGATTTGAAGTGGCCGTCGATCAAGGATGAAAAGGGGGTACTGGTGGAGTTGGGGCATTCTTCGTTTTCGAAATTTTTGCACAGCCCCAAGCGGGCGATACGCAAGGAATCGTTTCACACATACTATGCCCAGTATGAAGCGCACAAGAACACCATCGCCGCGAGTTACGATGCTTCGGTGAAGCGCGATGTGTTTTATGCCAAGTCTCGGGGGTACGCATCGGCGCGGGAGGCCTCGCTTTTTGCGGACAACGTGCCGGTCGCAGTGTATGACAACTTGTTGACCGCGGTGCATAAGAATCTGCCGACGAATCACCGGTATCTGGCGGTGCGGCGCAAGGCGTTGAAGATCGCGGATGTGCGGATGTATGACACGTACGCCCCGATTGTGTCGGGCATCCGCAAGCATCATGACTGGGACGCGGCCGTGAAAATTGTGGTCGACGCGCTGGCTCCGCTGGGCGATGCCTACTGCAGGACGCTGCATGAGGGGATGACGACGGGCCGGTGGTGCGATCGGTATCCGAACCAGGGAAAATCCTCCGGGGCGTTTTCCTCCGGAGGTTACATCGGGCAGCCCTACATTCTGATGAACTACCAACCCGAGGTGCTGGATCACGTATTTACGCTGGCCCATGAGGCTGGGCATTCGATGCATACGCATTTCAGCGCGGCCAACCAGCCGTACCAATATTACAACTACACAATTTTTGTGGCCGAGGTGGCAAGCACGTTCAACGAGCAGTTGCTGCTGAATTACATGATCGAACGGGCGACAAGCAAGAAAGAGAAAGCGTTCCTGTTGAATCACGCGATCGATGAAATTCGCGGCACGATCATCCGGCAGACGATGTTTGCGGAGTTTGAGAAAATTTCCCACGCGCAGGTGGAGAAGGGGGAACCCCTCACGGTGGATCTGCTGCGGAGCGAGTACCGGAAACTGCTGGAGAAGTTTTTTGGCGTGGAGGCGGGATCGAGCAAGCCGGGCAAGGTGAGCGGCTTTGTGATTGATCCGGAGTTGGAGCTGGAGTGTTTGCGCATTCCCCATTTTTACCGGGCATTTTATGTTTACAAATATGCGACGGGGTTGAGTGCCGCGATTGCTCTTTCGCAGCGGGTGCTGGCGGGCGGGCCGAAGGAGTTGAACGATTACCTGGGATTCTTGCAAGGCGGCTGCAGCAAGTGGCCGCTGGATTTGTTGCGCGGCGCCGGCGTCGACATGGAGAAGGCTGGTCCGGTGGACACGGCGTTGAAGAAATTTGGGGAGTTGGTGGATCAGTTGGAGGAGTTGGTTTAGCTGGCGGTGCTCGAACTTCGATTGATCGAGGTGCCAAAAGCGAACCCGTGCATCCTATCTGTGCATCCTAGCGGTGCCAGAGACGACTTGCATTAAGAAGCTGCTCGCCGCGAAATACGTAAATGACATGTACCACGGAATCGTCCACGCGATAAATGATTCGAAGTGGAGGAACGATGATCTCGCGATACGGGAGATCATGGAGTTCGGGCGGGATTCTACCGCTGGCCGGAAATCGGGCGAGACGGTCGGTGGCAGTGAAAAATTTTTGCACCAGGCGCTTCGCCGCAGATTCTTTGTCCAAAGCAATGTAGTCAGCAATCTGATCAAGATCCGTCAGCGCCGCTTCGGACCAGATGACGTTTAATTTTTGCGGAGCCATCGCGCCATTCGCTTTTTCGCCTGGGCCTGCGTAAACACCCGTCCTTGGCGAATTGCTTTCTCGCCGCGTGCGATGCCTTCCAACATTCGCAGCCGTGCCTGCATTCCATCGTATGCTTCGGCATCCACCAAATAAGCCTGCGTCTGGCCATTGGAATCCACAACGAGAGCGGTTTTTTCGCGGCGGAGCTGGCGTTTAACCGGGCCACCCAACTGGTCGTGATCTACGATAAGCGTCTTCATGCTTTCCAGTTTACCGAAATGTCCCGGAATCGTCCTGCAGAATCTTTGAAGCCCGGAAAAGGTGCGAAGGGTCGCCCCTCCGTGTGTGCCGACAACATACCTGTCGTCGCTGCGTCGATCCTTCACCTTCGCACCTTTTGCGGGCCTCACTGTTGTGCGTCACGGCAGGTGACGCGCGGGGGTGAGAGTTCCCCGCGTCATCACTTTCCGCGACGAATCGCCCCCTCCAAATCGTGCAAGACATCGGCGATGGCCTGATGGCGCTGGCCGTCGGGCATCATCCAGCACAACAATTCACCGGCGGCGATCAAGGCTTCGACCCGCTGGCAGGCCGCGATCACCGTGCTGTGATTTTTTCCGCCGAGGGCGCGCCCAATTTCCGGATAGCTCATGCCGGTGTGCTGACGGGCCAGATGCATCGCCATGGAGCGTGCCAGGCACACGGGCTTTTCGCGTCCGCTGCCCATCACGGCGTGGGTGGTGACGCCAAAATAGTTGGCCACGGCGTCACCAATTCGCTCGGTGGAAACGGGGCCGCCGCCGAAGCCACGCATCGCGGTGCGATCACCGATCTGCTCCTTGATTTGGGCGAGGATCTCCGCGCCGTCGGAGGTGCCGCGCGCGATCAAATTGGTGCCGGCCACCACCTGGAGCAGCAGGCCTTCCAACTCGCGGACGCTGCCGGCGGCACTTTGGGCGACGTGCATGAGCACCGAGTCACTGAGTTTCCAGCCGTTTTGCGTCACCCGCCGGCGGAGAATTTCCAGCCGGGTGGGCAGGTCGGGAGAGTCCACACGCAACACCATTCCCGACACGAAGCGATTGCACAGGCTGTCGCTCAAGGCGGCGATCTGCTTGGGAGCGCAGTCGCTGGCGAGCACGATTTGTTTGCCGCCGCCGGTCATGCCCTCGATTTGATTGAAAGTATGGAGGAACTCTTCCTGCGTGGCTTTTTTGTTGGCGAGGAAATGGACATCGTCGATCACGAGCAGTTCCGCACCGCGGATGCGGCGGCGAAACGCGTCGGTTTTGTGAGCCTTGATGGCTTCGAGAAATTCATTGGTGAACTGCTCGCCGGTCATGTAAATCCATTTGCGGGTCGGGTGCAGCTTGGCGAAGCGATGGCAAATGCCTTGAAGCAGGTGCGTTTTTCCGAGCCCGCAATGGCCGTGGACAAAGAGTGGATTGAATTGGGTGCCGGGATTCTGCGCCACCTGCATGAAGGCGTGATAGGCCATCTGGTTGGAGGGACCGACCACGAATTCTTCGAGCGTGTACTTCGCGTTCATCGTGGGGCCGGACGTGCCGGGGTTCAGGGCACCAGGGGGAGAGCCGAGCAATGGCCCGGCCGTCGCGCCGGTCATCGTGCCCATGGTGGTGACGGCACTGCGCTCCCCCGCCGGGGCGTAGCCGGTGCGGCCCGCGGATGTGGAATGGAAGCGGCCGACGCCGTGGCGATCACTGGCTTCGACGCGCGACGGAACAAAAGTCGTGGTGGGTGTTCGCCCGACCGTGACCTCGACGCCCACGTGCGCGCCCATGACTCCGCGGGCCGCATCGATCATTTCACGATGGAATTTGGTGCGAATCCAGTTGGCGGCAAAGGCGTTGGGGGCTTCGACGGTCAAGCGATCCGCATGCACGTGCAACACGGTTTTGCCATCGAACCACATTTCGAAACGCTGGCCGCCCAGGACGGTGCGTAATTCTTCGAGAATTCGCTCTCCGGCATCGGCGGGAAGATCGATAGAGGGGGTAGCAGAATCGGAGTGTAAACCCAGACTTGGCACCTCGGGCAAATCGGCATCGGCAAACAGGGTGGAAACACGATCATCCATGACATCCGCGACGGCAATCATCGACGGCTCCTCAAGTCACCTAACCGGGAAAAACAAAACTGTGACAAGTGAACCGTCGTGGTTCTCCGCTCGGAGGGCCCGCGCTTCCAGCGTGGACCAAGGCAAATTCAGTCGACGACAGTGCTGGAGACGGATCAGGCAAATCCGCCGTGAGGCACTCTCCGAATCATCTACTGAATGAAGCCATCCATGACTTCTGAGGACGTGTTATCCTGAAACATCAACAACGGGACATGAAGTTCAATAACAGGGATCGTAGAAATGCATCGGGGGATAAATTTTGCATTGCTTCTCCGCGGGATTGACCGCACTCACCACGACCACTTGGCTCATTGAATGAGCTCTGCTACACCTGTGATTACTCGATGCGACTCAAGCAGCCGCATCCATTGCCGTTGAAAATTTTTCTCACGCCGAAGCCATTTTTTAGCACTGTTGCGGGGCTTTAGCAATGCCATCTCTTTAGTCTTTTTTTCCACAAGATTCGTTGTCCCTGCGCTGGCGACACTTACAGTCGAAAAAAAAAAATACCCCACCACTTATAAACAT
The DNA here is from genome assembly GCA_038248985.1 of Phycisphaerae bacterium. Lineage (GTDB taxonomy): Bacteria > Planctomycetota > Phycisphaerae > WQYP01 > WQYP01 > JBBRWV01. Next base: position 3,993 of record JBBRWV010000008.1, on the reverse strand, counting down.
CGATGGGCGTGCATTGTTGATAACCTGTCGGCGCGCTACCCATTGTGTCCAGTCAGGCGCGCACAGGCACATTCATCCCACTTGTTGTGCTTTTTGTCTGACGCATTTACGACGCTCCATAACCCAATCCATGCGCGGTCTTTACACAAAACACATCCCAAATCACATCGTTTCCGGGTGAAACCCGCAAATATTCGGAATCGCAACTCGTCGGCTATTATGCTGGTCGCTCCAGATGCCGTCGCGGGAACTATGCAGCGGCTGGGGAAAAAAATCAGCAGAATCATGCGCGACCGTTTCAAGTTGGCGCGATTTGACGCATACTTATGTTACGCGAGGCAAACGTATCGGAAGATCAGGCCACGATTTATGTGACACAGCGCATGCGCAAGACGGATCACCTTCAGGCGAAGGACACGCGCGAGAAACCGGCGCTTTGGGGGGAACGCGCGCCGGCGCAATTTGATTTGCGCGTGGCGTGGTGGGTGAAGGTGGCGGGGATGGTGGGGGCGATTTTGCTGGCGGTGGTGTGGGTGGATGGGCCGGTGGCGAAATGGGTGATTGACGCTAAACCCTTGGAGACAGGGTGGTTAAGCAAGGGGGATGTGCAGCGCGAGGTAAAAATGTTGGAGCAGTATGGGCAGGTGGTGTGTACGGTGGTCGTAATCGCCGCCGTGGCGTTAAGTGATAAAAGAGGGCGGCGTCGGGCACTGGCGATTGGGATGGCGTGTTTGCTGACGGTGTTGGCGACGCACCTGCTGAAGGATTGCTTTGGCCGAGCGCGGCCGGGGGTGGCGCAGGATAATCCATGGATCTGGGGCGGGCCGCTGATGGGATTTACGAAGGGGAGCGCGTGGGGGAGTTTTCCGAGCGCGCATACATCGGGGGCGTTTGCGTTATCTGTAGCGCTGTCCTGGTTTTACCCGCGGGCGCGGGGGTTGTTAATGGGGCTGGCGCTTTTGACAGCGGGATTTCGGGTTTTAAATCATGGGCATTTTGTCAGCGATACGCTTTTTGGGATTTTGCTGAGCGTGGGCGTGGCGCGGTGGAGCTTGCAGGCGAAGTTGGCGGGGCGGTTGATTGCGATAGCCCCCCCACCGGTACGGGCGTGGTGGATGCAAGAGCAGTAAGGGCAGGGGTTTATCGTTTGTAGTCTATAGCTCCAATTGGGTTGGGCCGTCGATGGGGATGGTGCGCGCTTTTGCGCCCGGCGGGGTGACGGTGATCTTGCCGTGGCTGGTGGCGTGCAGGAGAGTTTTTTCGGGGGTGATGGTTACGCAAACCGTGGGGCCAGAGGAAGTTACCGTCCAGCCGTGAGATTGCAGGGTGCCGGCGTCAAGGAGGATCAGGTGGGTTGCATTGGGGCGGCGGAGGATGGAGGCGTATTGGCCGGAAAAATGGAGGTCCTTCTGAGAATAGGTGAAGGGGGCGCGCTGGAAGAGGTGGGTATCGTTGATGTGGGGGCCGGTGACTTGGAGGCCGATGATTTTTTGGTGGACGGTGAGCGATTGGGCCGCCAGAGGGGCTGCGCCGGGGGCGAGGGGGCGGAGGAGGGCGAGGTAATGGCTTGGTGATGTGGCACTTACGCGCAGGTGGCGGGTGGAGAAGCGTTCTTCGGGCTGCTTGTTGTATTCGAGGAGCGGGAGTTGTTCGATGGCTTCGGAGGTGAAGGATTGGTTGGGGAGAAGGACTTGGAGATCGGTGCCGAAGCGGCCGCGGAAATGGAAGCCGGTGGCGGCATCGCCGGTGTGGGAATCGGAGACGACCTGCAGGTGCCAGTGCGAGGGGGTGTCGGGCGAGAGGTTGAGCTCATCGTAAAGAATGATGTATTCATCGGTTACGGAAAAAACGCTGCGGCTGTTGGCGGGGTGGGGTTCGTGGTAGCGCTGCCAGGCGACGGCAACGAGTTCGGGGCTGCAGGGGTCGCTGAGGAAGTTGGCCTGGCCGGGGCGCAGGGCGAGGGGGTGGACGCCTTGGGAGAATTCGAGGGGAGGAAGGGAGGCGAAGCGCTCGACGTGGCCGGGAGCGAGGGGCATGTGGGTTTCGTAGAAGGAGAGGGTGGAGTGGCGCCAGGTTTCGCCGCCTTCGCCGCCATCGTAGAGGAGCGGTCGGCCATGGGCGAAGAGGATAATGCTGCCTTCGGTGCGATGGTAGCGATAGCCTCCAGGCCCTTGTTTGATCAGGAGGTAGAACTCTTCGGGGGTGTTGAAGTGATGGCGGAAGATCGCGCCGAAGCCTTCGAGGCGGCGGCTGACGAGGGCGGGGGCGGGCGCGGGTTTCAGGTCGGATTCTTCGAGGGCGGAGAAGAGGAGCGGAAGGTTCCCGAAGTAGCCGCCATCGGCCCCGCCGGCGAGGTAAGCCCAGACCAAATCATCCGCAAAGGCTGGATCTGACTGGCGATAGAGTTTGGCCATGAGGGCGTAGTGTTCGGGGACCCAGGGACCGACGCCGGCGTGGTCGCCGACGGGGGCGATGCGGCGAACTTTGGTGGCGGCGGCGTAATCGGCGGGGGCGAGGCCGTCCCGGAGGGAGTCATAAGATTGGGGTGCAGGAGGAGTAAGGAGAAGGATGCCCCAGCGGAGGAAGTCTTTGAAGCGGGGGATGGAGGAGATGTCGAAGATGCCGTGACGCCAGAGATGGAAGGCGAGGTTGGTGCGGCATTTACTGGCCTGAAGGTAGTAGCAGGCGGGGTTTTCGTACCATTTGCCGCTGCCGGGGGTGCAGTAAACGAGGAGGGCTTCGGCGGTGAGGTCGACGGCTTGCTGGACCATAGGTTGGGCGTCGGGGTTGCCGTGAAAGCAGAGGCCGATGCCGCCGACGACGTCGATGCGGTCGGCTTCGAAGTTGCAGTTGCGTGAGCCGAGGCGCCAATTCATGAGGTCGGTGCTCATAAAGAGGTGTCCCATCAGGAGTAAGAACGCGCGGACGAGGCGTTCTTCGTCGGGGGTGAAGACGCCGCTGGCGGCGATGAGGTCGTAGTCTTCGGCCCATTGGGTGATGGGGCGGGCGCCGACGGGGCTGTACATATCGCCATATTCGCGGCCGAGGAGGGTCATTTTGGCGCGGGCGTGGGCGACGCCGAGGAGTTCGGTGCGTTTTTTCCAGGCGATGGCGGGGTCGCCTTCGACGATGAAGGCGAGGCCGGCGGCGGCACCCTGGGCTTGGCCGGAGAGGATGTTGGTCCAGGCTTTCTGGAAGGCTGGGGAGTGGCGTTTTTGACGCAGGGCGAGGATGTCGGCGCGGCGGACGAGGACGTGGGGGCGCGGGACGGGGTCGGGGAAATCGAGGTGCCAGTCTTTAAAATCCTGCAGGCGGGGGGAGGAGTTTTTATGTTGGGCGGATGATAACTCTTTGAATGGACCGTCGTTACGTTCGAGGGTGCTGACGAGGATGCCCCAGTGGCGGGTGCCGCGGAATTGGCGGAAGCGGAAGAAGGCGTCGCCGGAGGGGTCGGTGTGGGCGGTGATCATGGAGAGGGTGGAGCCGACCATTTCGGGGAAGGGCCAGTCGAGTTCGCGGCGGGGGGATTCGTCGCCGGGGCCGCGGGCGATGGCGGCGAAATCGTGGTCGATCCATTCGCCCCGGCGGAGGGTGTAAACAGCGATGTAGTCAGGAGTTGTGAGGCCGTCGGCGGTGAAGGCGTAGGCAAATCCGCACGGGGGGATCCACCAGGGGACGGACTCGGCGAGGCGGGCGAGTTCGCGATTTTGCGGGGCGAGGGAGGTCCAGTGGACGTTGCCGTTTTCGGGGGTCCAGTGGAGGTAGCCGCGACCGGTTGGGAGGGGGGTGGAGGGGGTGGTCGAGGGACTGGGCGGGGGGGGGGGGGGTGGGCCCCCGTGGAAACCCCCCGCCCGCGCCCCCGCCGCGGGGCGGGCCCAAAGAAAACACCCCCCCGGGGCGGGGGGGGGGGGGGGGGGGGGGGGGGGGGGCAGGGCGGGGGGGGGAAGCGCCCCGCGGAGAGCGACACACCAGGGCACCCCCCCCCCCCGGGGG
>JBBRWV010000007.1:0-49967 GCA_038248985.1 Phycisphaerae bacterium | reverse complement strand
GGGGGTATCGGCGGCGGGGAGGAGGGGGGTCAAGGCGAGGCTGAGGGCGAGGAGGAGGGGCAAGGCAACGGTGAGGCGCGGCACGGCGAACTCCTAAAAACTACCCAGGGGATTGGGGGGATGCACCACTGAGAAAGTACAACGATGGGGGAGGGTTTGTATTGCCAAAAGGGCGTCGCGTTGGAGGTGCGGGGCGGATAAGATTGGGGAGCTTTTTGGATGCGGTTTTCCAGAGGCGGGATTGCAGGACTGAGACCTTCGATTTGTCTGGAGTTGAGTGGCATGGCAGAGCGTGTGTGGTTGCGGCGTGGTTTGACGTATGTGGCGGTGGCGGTGGCGGCGCTGGGGATTGGGGTGTATATGGGGCGGGCGCAGGTGAAGTGGAGCGTGGGGGCGAAGGACTCGTACCAATTTTTTGATACGCTGGTGGATGTGCGTTCGCAGATTTTGCGGAACTACGTGGAGAACGTGGAGGATGAGAAGCTGCGGCGTGGGGCGATCAAGGGGATGATGGGGGAGTTGGATCAGTATTCGGATTTTTTTTCGAAGGCGGAACTGGAGGCTTTTGACAAATCGGTGCGGGGGCAATTTTCGGGGATTGGGGCGGAGATTTCGCAGGATCCGAACACGCACCAGTTCATCATCGTGTCGCCGATTGAGGGGTCACCGGCGCTTAAGGCAGGGGTGTTGGCGGGAGATCGGATCGTGAAGATTGACGGGGTGGCGGTGGATGGATTGGCGCTCAAGGATTTGATTGGGAAGGTGGGCGGGGATGCGGGTTCGCAGATGGTGCTGACGGTGATTCATGAGGGGGAGAAGGTGCCGGTGGATTTGACGATTACGCGGGCGGTGATTCAGATTCATTCGGTGAAGGGGTTTAAGCACACGGAAGGAGCGGATGGGCAGTGGGATTTTTTAATCGACCCGGCGCGGCGAATTGCGTACGTGCGGATCACGAATTTCATGGAGAACACGGCGGAGGATTTGGACAGGGCGCTGCGGCCGCTGATGGAGGATGAGAAGAGCGGGGGGCTGAAGGGGATCATCCTGGATTTGCGGTTTAATCCGGGGGGATTGCTGACGGCGGGGGTGGAGGTGGCGGATCGGTTTTTGGAATCAGGGGTGATCGTGTCGACGGGGAAGCCGAGTTCGCCGCAGCGGGACTATGTGAAGGAGGCGGTGAAGGAGGGGACGTATCCGCGGATACCGCTGGTGGTGTTGGTTAACGAGTATTCGGCATCGGCGTCGGAGATTGTGGCGGGGGCATTGAAGGATCATAACCGGGCGGTGCTGGTGGGGACGCGGAGTTTTGGGAAGGGATCGGTGCAGACGCTGATCACGCTGGACAATGGGAATGCGGCGTTGAAGTTGACGACGCAGTATTACTATTTGCCGAATGGGAAGAACATCATGCGGAAGAAGGATGCGAAGGAGTGGGGTGTGGAGCCGGAGGCGGCGTTCAATTTGCCGCTGACGGACGCGGAGAACAAGGCGATATTGGTGGCGCGGCGATCGACGGAGGTGATCAAGAAGAATGGAGGGGGCGGGACGACGACGATGCCGGCGGGGACGCAGCCAGCAGAGGATCGGCAGTTGCAGAAGGGTTTGGAGAGTTTGGTATCGTACCAGGTGATGGAGGGGAAGAAGGAGTTTCCGGAGGCGGTGAAGGAGGTTCCGGCGACGCGGAAAATGACGAATGAGGGGGGGTAGGATTTAAGTTTCAAGGTTCAAGTTTCAAGGTTCAAGGTTCAAGTTTCAAGTGTTTTTTTGGGGTGTTCATGGACGGGAAATTGGTGGGCGATGTTGATATTGGGAATTGAGACAACTTGTGATGAGACTTCGGCGGCGGTGGTGCGCGGGGGGCGGGAGGTGCTGTCGAACGTGGTGTCGTCGCAGATTGATTTGCATGCGAAGTTTGGGGGGGTTGTGCCGGAGATCGCGGCGCGGGCGCATTTGGAGTCTTTGAATGCGATTGTGGAGGAGGCGTTGGTGCGGGCGGGGGTGGAGGATGGGCGACGGGAGATAGATGGGGTGGCGGTGGCGAATTGTCCGGGGTTGATTGGGTGCTTGCTGGTGGGGGTGGCGTTTGCGAAGGCGCTGGCGTTTGGGTGGGGCAAGCCGCTGGTGGCGGTGAATCATGTGCAGGCGCATTTGTATTCGGTGATGTTGAGGGAGAGGGGTCAGGGTGAGGGGTCAGGAGGGGGGCCGGAGTTTCCGGCGGTGGGCTTGGTGATGTCGGGGGGGCATTCATCGTTGTATCAGGTGCGGGCGTTTGATGATTTGTTGCGGATTGGGCACACGCTGGATGATGCGGTGGGGGAGGCGTTTGACAAGGTGGCGGCGATTTTGCAGTTGGGGTATCCGGGGGGGCCGCTGATCGATGCGTTGGCGGAGGGGGGGGATGGGCGGGCGGTGAAGTTTCCGTTGTCGCACCTGGAGAAGGACTCGCTGAATTTTTCATTTTCGGGATTGAAGACGGCGGTGCTTTATCATGTGAACGGGCGGCAGGGGCGGGAGCGGGATGCGTCGGCGTTGAGCGGGCAGGAGAAGGCGGATGTGGCGGCGAGTTTTCAGTGGACGTGCGCGGAGATGCTGGTGGAGAAGCTGCGTCGTGCGGCGCGACGGTACGAGGCGCGGGCGATTTTGATAGGGGGCGGGGTGAGCGCGAATCGGGTGATTCGGAAGCGGGTGCTGGAGTTGGGGGAGGAGCTGGGTTTGGCGGTGTTTATTCCGCCGATGCGTTATTGCACGGACAATGGGGCGATGATTGCGGGGCTGGGGGAGGGTTTGTTGCGGCGGGGGAAGGTGGCGGGATGGGGTTTGGAGGCGGTGGCGACGGTGTGAGGGGGGCAAGAAGATGGTGTGGGGTCTACTTTTGACACGACGGCACGACGGCACGACGGAAGGGTGGGAGGGTGGGGATGAGGGCTGGTTTTAGTATAAATAGTTAAAGATATGTATATGTCTCCATTAAAAATGGAGTGGGTGTTTTTTGAGGGTGGGGGAGGGGAGGTTGAGAGGGGGAGGTTGAGAGGGATGAACGTTGCGGGGCGGGGGCGCAAAGCGGGGGGGGTGGTGGGGGAGGATGAACGCCGCGTTGCGGCGTCGCTAAACGGGGAGGTGGTGGGGGTTAGGGGAAGACGGCTTCGAGGAGGGATTCGATGGGTTGGGAGGTGCGTTCAAAGGTGGCATTTTCGTTGCCGGAGGTGTAGAGGTAGTTGAGGTTTTCGCCGGCGTATTGGGCGATGCGGAGGTCGTTGTTTTCGCTGATGTTGAGGGGGCTTTGGAGTTGGTCGACGGGGAGGCGGACACCGTGTTCGTCGAAGGCGATGATGACGGTCGGTTGGAAAGGTTGGGTGCGGTTGTATTTGACGACGATGGCGTAGCGGCCGTCGGTGAGTTTGAGTTTGGCGCCGATGGGGAAGGGTTGGATGATGCCGCAGAAGACTTTCATGAGGACGGGGTCGTAGCATCGGCGGAAGGGTCCGAGGGACATTTCCCAGAGTGCGCGGGCGGGGGATTTGGCGCGGGCGTGGAATTTGGCGCTGGTGGCGGCGTCGAAGGCGTCGCAGAGGCGGACGATGCGGGTGAAGACGTGGAGGGAGGGTCCGGGTCGTCGGGCGGGGTAGCCTGTGCCGTCGAAGTTTTCATGGTGGCAACGGACGACCATTTTGACGGCGGAGGGGAGGGTGTCGGGGAGCATATCGGCGCTGGCGTTGGGGTGGTCGTGGATTTTGCGTCGGTCTTCGTCGGTGAGTTCGTAGCCGGGGGCGAGGATGTGTTCAAGGGGGTACATGGCGAGGTCCATGAACATGGTGCCGAGGCCGAGGGGGAGGAGGTTCATGGAGATGGAGGAGTTGAGATTCTGGGCGCGGGTTTGGCGTTGTCGTTCGCGGACGACGTAGTCGCGGACGGAGGAACCGAGGACCATGGCGAGGTAGAAGACGTTTCCGGCGTGTTCATTGAAGTAGGAGGAGGAGTCGGAATTGCGGTTGAGGAGAGCGAGTGAGACGGGGTTGTCGCGGAGGAAGTCGATGAGGTTGGAGACGGTGTTGCGGATGGAGAGGAAGTTGAGGGTGGAGGCGTCGGCATGGGAGCTGAAGCGTTGGGAGACTTCTTTCATGGAGGTGGAGATTTTTTGGGTGACGGAGGCGGCGATTTCGCGTTCGTGGGTGTCGTCTTCGAAGTTGACGAGGGAGTCGAGGACGGGGTCGCCGACTTTGAGGGTGGATTCGGGGTATTTTCGGTGGAGGATGTGGATATCGTCTTCGTTGAGGAGTTTCCCACCGGGGAGCATGATGCGTCCGCGGAAGATGAAGGCTTCAGCGAGGCGCATACTGGCTTGGAGGTCAAGGCATTGGACGAGTAGGGGCATGAAGGCTCGATTCGGAATTCGGAACACAGAATTCAGAGGCGAAAAGGGGGTACGGGGGTGAGGCGCGGGGGACACTCTGAAATCGGATAGATTGGGGCGGTGGTTGAAGGGTTGGGGGACAATTGGCGGGTGGGACTAAGGGGAGGGCCGGGGGTTGGGGGAATGCGTTGGATAGGGCGGGGGGTTTTGTCCGATAAAGTGTGGATGAAGAGGCTTATGTGGATTCTGGCGGCGCTGATGAGCGTGTGGGCGGGGTTGTCGGCGGCGCTGCCCGTGAAAGGGGACGGGTCGGAGGGTCATGGGGGAGGGGTGGCGGCGACGCGTGGGGGGGTGGCGGCGAGTGGGCCGACGTCGGGGGAGGTGTCGCCGGGGTCGCGGGTGGTGCATACGTTTGATTTTGAGGAAAAGAAGCTGGGGAATTACGAGACGACACCGATGCACTGGCGGAAGGTGAAGGATCGGGGGTATCCGGTGTATGCGACGGGGAAACTGCAGACGGAGGTGCATCGTTCGGCGGAGACGGGGTTTGAGGTGTCGATTGATGGGGGGAGCGTGGCGTATCAGTATGCGCCGGGGAAGATAGTGATTAATCCGAATGCGGATTATTACGTTTTGGGATTTGTGAAGACGACGCCGATGAAATATGCGCGGGCGGAGCTGGCGGCGTGGTTTGCGGATGAGAAGGGGAATTTGATACGGGAGAGCGAGAGTCACTCGGCGCGGTATGCGACGCCGGCGGGTGGGGAGAAGGGCGGGGGGAAGGAAGGGGACGGGTGGCAGGTGTTGCATTTGTACATGCCGGGGCAGAATTTAAAGAATGCGCGGAGCTTGGTATTGCAGATGGGGTTGTTGCAGCCGCAGCAGTTGTCGAACGGGGCGTTAGGGAAGTTTGAGTTGTATCACCAGGACATTGCGGGGACGGCGTGGTTTGACGACATCGTGGTATTTCAGTTGCCGCGGTTGAGTGTGAAGTGTCCGGCGGTGCCGGCGGTGACGGGGAATATTTTTGGGCCGGGGCAGAAGGTGGAGTTGGAATTGACGGTGAGTGATTTGGGTCGGGAGAAGCTGACGGCGAAGTTGTCGCTGACGGATGGGGAAGGGAAAGGGGTGGCGACGGAGGCATGGACATTTACGGCGGATCCGAATTTGCCATGGGAGAAGCGGTGGACGTATGGGGTGCTGCCGCCGGGGTTGTATACGGCGACGCTGGACGTGTTTGATGGTACGTCGTTGATAGCGCGGCGTCGGACGCGGGTGGTGACGCTGGCGGCGGGGAAGTTGTACGAGAAGCCAGCGACGGAGTTTGGGGTGGTAGCGACGGGGTGGCCGGTGGAGGCGTGGAACGAATTGCCGGCGGTGTTGCGGCACATGGGGGTAGGGTTGGTGCAGTTGCCGGCGTGGCGGAAGGAGATGTCGGAGGAGAATTTATTGAAGCGTGATCCGCAGTTTGATGCGTTGATCAATGCGTTGGGGCGGTTGGAGATACGGGTGCTGGCGAATTTTTCGGAGATGCCGACGGTGCTGGTGGAGAAGTTGAGCGAGAAGGGGAAGGGGGGTGCGGGGGGAGCGGGGACGGGGACGAGATTGGTGGCGGGGGGGAGCGGGGATTCGGTGTTGTCGCTGGTGGATGCGGACATGGGGGTGTGGAAGCCGTACGTTTCGTTTTTGTTGTCGCGGTATGCGAACCGGGTGGAGTATTGGCAGATTGGGGTGCAGGGTGAAGGGAGCGGCGGGGGCGGGGATCGGTTTTATTCGAATGATGCGCGGTATCCGAAGTTGTACGGGAAGATTTACGGGGAGTTGGCGGAGTTGTTGAATCAGCCGCAGTTGGTGGTGCCGTGGAACGCGCTTTACAATTTTGATCCGAAGCAGTATCCGCGGGCGGTGTTGAATTTGCGGTTGCCGTCGTTGATCAAGCCGGGGCAGATACCGGCGTATATTGGGAGTTTTGCGGAGGCGGAGGCGGGCGGGGTGGCGAGTACGGGGGTAGCGAGCACGGGGGCGGGGAGCGGGACGCAGCCGGGAGGGGCGTTGAAGGGGGCAGGGGCGGAGGGGGTGATCGCGTTGGTGGAGCCGCTGGAGGAGGGGGGGTATTCGCGGCTGGATCGCTTGGCGGATTTTGGGCAGCGGGTGGTGTGGGCGCGGTCGGCGAATCCGCGGACGGTGTTGATCAATTTGCCTTTGGCGCGGCGGACGATGCTGGGGACGATGACGTCGTATACCGAGCCGGAGGAGCTGCTGATTGTGTATCGCACGTTGGCGAAGTCATTGGGCGGGGCGACGTACAAGCGGGAGCTGCCGCTGGCGGACGGGGTGCGGACATTTTTATTTGAGCGGGACGGAGCGGGGGTGATGGTGATGTGGAGTGAGAAGAGCACGCCGGAGCGGTTGGAGGTGCCGTTGGGGGCGGGGCCGCGGATGGTGGATTTGCTGGGGAACGTGACGGGGTTGAAGGTGGAGGCGTCGGGGATGACGGGGGTGACGGTCTCGCGGATGCCGATCATATTGGATCAGGTGGATGCGCGGTTGGTGGAGCTGCGGTGTTCGTTTGGGCTGGCGGATGGGACGATTCCGGCGGGTGCGGGGAGCGTGAAGAACGAGGTGATGTTGAGAAATTCATATGGGGAGGCATTGAAGGGAGCGCTGACGTTGTTGCCGCCGAAGGGGTGGACAGTGGAGCCGGCGAATTTTGCGATTGGGTTGGCGGGAGGGGCGGAGTTTAGGGGTGGGATCACGATCCGGTATCCGTTTGCGGAGTATTCGGGGGTGAAGGAGATGCGGGGGCGTTTGCGGACGGAGGCGGGCGCGGAGGTGGAATTGCGGGTGCCGGTGACGGTGACGGCGGTGGGGGTGGAGATGGAAGGGTTTTCGCAGATGGTGATGGGCGGCGGGGAGAAGGAGGGTGAGGGGGAGCTGGTGGTGCAGCAGATGATCACGAATATATCGGATGCACCGCTGAACGTGCAGGCGTACGTGCTGGTGCCGGGGTTGGCGCGGCAGCAGCGATTTGTGCTGGAGCTGCGGCCGGGGCAGACGGTGATCAAGCGGTTTACGTTTGGGTTGTCGAGCATGACGGGGGCGAAGGGGGATGTGGTGACGGCGATGAAGATGCTGAGCGGGAAGACGGTGGCGATGGGGTTGCGGCAGAGTGATGGGAAGACGCTGGTGACGAAGGCGATCGTGTTGGAGTGAGATTCGAGGAAGGGGATTGACGGTTGGGCGGGGCATCGTATTGTGGAGGGATGGAGCTATTTGCGGAAATGAGAGAATTGGCGGGTGGGCGGGAAGAGGCGGAGGCGGTGCTGGCGCGGCTGGTGCGCGCGCGGCGGGGGGATGTGATGATGCTGCATTCGGCGGGAGGAGCGGGGGGGATGTCGGTGATTGCGTGGGAGCCGGTGGTGACGGTGGAGTATGGGGATGGCGGGATGTTGGGGGAGATGGAACGGGCGATGGGGGAGGTGAAGTGGGAGTCGCCACACCGGATGGTGGGGTGGTTGGGGTTTGTCTCTTATGAGGTGGGACGGGGGCTGGAGCGGATAGGGGAGGGGCGCAGAGAGGGAAGGGGGGAGGAGTGGAAGTGGCCGGTGATGAGGTGGTCGGTTTTTCGGAATTACCTGGTGCGGGATGGGGAGGGGAGGTGGATGGGGGTGTGTGTGGCGGGGAGTGAGGAGGCAGCGCGCGGGGGGAATTTTGCGGGGATGGCGGAGTTGTGCAGAGGGGGTGCGGCAGAGGTGCGGGAGGCGGGGGCGGTGGAAGTGGTGGAGGCGATTTCAGCGGCGAGATACTGTGAGAAGATTTTGCGGGTGCGGGAATATATTGGGGCGGGGGATATTTACCAGGCGAATTTGGCGCAACAGTGGCGGGTGCGGACGGGGGATGAGCCGGTGGACATTTTTCAGCGGTTGATGCGGTTATCGCCGGCGTTGTATGCGGCGTTTATGCGATTTACGGGGCCGGATGGGGTGGAGCGGCATGTGTTGTCGGCGTCGCCGGAGTTGTTTGTGCAGGTGCAGGAGGGGCAGTTGGAGACGCGGCCGATCAAGGGGACGCGGCGGCGGGAGGTGGGGGATACGGCGCGGGATGCGGAATTGCGGGCGGAGCTGTGGGCGAGCGAGAAGGATCGGGCGGAGCTGGCGATGATCGTGGATTTGCTGCGGAACGATGTCGGGAGGGTGGCGCGGTTTGGGACAGTGCGGGTGAAGGAGGCGCGGGGGATGGAGAAACATCCGACGGTGTGGCACACGGCGGCGACGATTGTGGGGGAGGTGCGGGCGGAGGTGGGGTTGGCGGAGACGCTCGCGGCGCTGTGTCCGGGGGGGTCGATCACGGGGGTGCCGAAGATACGGGCGATGCAGATCATTGAGGAGTTGGAGGAATTTCGGCGGGGGCTGTATTGCGGGAATATCGGGTTGATTGGGCCGCAGGCGGGGGAGGGGCGGCGGCTGGCGGATATGACGTTGAGCATAGCGATCCGGACGATTTTGATGGAGGGGGGCGTGGCGCAGGTGTGCGCGGGCGGGGGGATTGTGGCGGATAGTGAGGCGGGGTTGGAATATGAGGAGACGTTGATTAAGGCGCGGGCGATGTTGGAGGCGTTGGGGGTCAGGGGAGGTGTTGGAGGCGGAGGGTGAGGCAGTCTTCGCCGCCCATTTCGAATTCGCGGCAGACGGAGGGGCGGTCTTCGTAGTGGGAGCAGAGGCCTTTATCGTCGAGCCAGATGCAGGGGCCGCCTTCGACTTCGGGGCCGAGGACGAGGTGCTCGATGCTGCGGGCGAGGGCGCGGGGGAGACGGTCGAGTTCCTGCGGGAGGAAGGGTGGGTGGGGCTGGGTGCGGCAGCAGATGCTGCAGCCCTGGCAGGTGAGGATGGGGAGTGGGAGAGGGAAGGACATGCGGGGGTTCCGGAAGAAAGGGAGATGCGGGGTGGAGGCTTTTGCGAGGGTGGTGGGTGCGGGTTCACTATAGCGGGGTGGGGAGGAGCAACCAAGGGAAGTGTAGGAGGATGTGTTGAGCGATGGGGAGAGGAGAGGTGGTGGTTAGGGCAGACCGCCGCCGCGTTGGATGGAGCGTTTGCCGAAGCGTTCGTTGATTTGGTCGGCGACGGCGTCGAGTTTTTTGCCGCGGGCGCGCTGGGGGTCGGGGAAGAGGGGCAATTGGGTTTCGCCTTGGCTGAGGCGTTCGGCGGTCATGCCGATGAGGCGGACGGGTTGGAAGGGCCAGTGGTTGAAGAGGGCGAGGGCGGCGGGCCAGAGTTCGTCGGTGACATCGGTGGGGGCGGTGAGGGTGGCGGAGCGATTGATGGTTTGGAAGTTGCCGTAGCGGATTTTGAGGGAGACGCCGCGGGCGAGGAGGTGTTGGCGGCGGAGGCGGATGGCGACTTGTTCGACTTGATCGAGAAGGACGCGGCGGATTGCTTCGGGTTCGGCGACATTGACGGCGAAGGTGTGTTCGTGGCTGATACTTTTGGCTTCGCGGTCGCTGGTGACGGGGCGGTTATCGATGCCGCGGGAGAGGTTGAAGAAGCGTTGGGCTTCGTTGCCGCAGCGGGCTTGGAGCCAGTCGAGGGGTTGGGCGCGGAGGTCGGCGATGGATTGGATGCCCCATTGGTGGAGGCCAGCGGCGGTGGCCTGGCCGATGCCCCAGATTTTGGTGACGGGGAGGGGGAGGAGGATGCGGTCGATATCTTCGGGGCGGATGATGGTGAGGCCGTCGGGTTTGTGGAGGTCGGAGGCGAGTTTGGCGAGGAATTTGTTGGGGGCGACGCCGACGGAGGCGGTGAGGTGGAGGTCTGCGGCGATGCGTTGGCGGAGCGTTTGGGCGACGGATTCGGGCGGGCCGAGGAGTTGTTGTGTGCCGGTGAGATCGAGGAAGGCTTCGTCGACGCTAAGGGGTTCGACGAGGGGGGAGAATTCTTCGAGGATGGAGAACATTTGGGAGGAGACGCGGTGGTAGTGATCGCCGCGGACGGGGAGGATGATGGCGTGGGGGCAGAGGCGTTGGGCGACGGCCATGGGTTGGGCGGAATGGCAGCCGAAGCGGCGGGCCTCGTAGCTGGCGGTGGCGACGACGCCACGGGGGCCGTCGTGGCCGATGAGGAGGGGCTGTCCGCGGAGGTGGGGGTGATCGCGTTGTTCGACGGAGGCGAAGAAGGCGTCCATGTCGAGGTGGAGGATGGGGATGAGGCTGGGGGTGAGCATGGGGGTATTGTAGATGAATGTTTACGAAAGAGATGTACGGTTACGGCGTTTACAGGGGGCGGTACTCAGTCGGTTGTGGTTACGCCCCGGGATATGATCCCGGGGTTTGTGGCTTGAAAGAGTTGTGCAAAAGTGGAAAATCCTGTCATGCCGCCACCTTGGAAAAACTGGTATCACGTCACTGGCAACACATACGGCACGTGGCTCCCCGGCGACCCGCGTGGCTGGCGCGCCCGTCACCACCGCGAGCATGTCGAGGGCGACTACAAAGATCCTCCTCCACCCGGAACCTATGATCGTCGCCATCAACACGCCCGGCGCATCATGCGACGAGGCAGGATCATCCTCACGCCGCAACAGCGACGCACGGCATGTCTCGAAATCGCCGACACGTTGCGATTCCATTCCGTCGAGGTTGTCGATGTATGTGTGGGTGCCAAACACTTTCACATCCTTGCGCGCTTCCAACCGCTCGCCGGTAAAACATTGCCGACCCGCATCCCAATTGCTGGTGCGCTTAATGATGCTCCCATCTCGCAGATTCGCACGCCCCGTCATCTCGTGGGAATCGCCAAAAAGCAAAGCGCAAAAAAGCTCACTCACCTGAACCTTGCACCTGCTGGCGGAATCTGGGGCGTGCGCTGCAAACCCAAACCCATTAAGGATCGGCAGCACCAGGTGCGCGTGGCGCTTTACATTCGCGCCCACGTCAAGGAAGGTGCCGCCGTGTGGTCTCTTATCCGAGACGCCCAACAGTAAGGGAACGGCCCAGGGATATGATCCCTGGGCTTTTTTTGTTGATGAGAGGTTGGACTGGTCCGAGGTTAGGCGGGAGGAAAGCCGTCGGTCAGAGTCGAACTGACAACCGCGAGTTTACAAAACTCGTGCTCTGCCATTGAGCTACGACGGCAAGTGGGGCGCATTTTAGCAAAATGCGGCGGTGGAGTCACTGAGGAGTGCGGCAGGGAGAGAATCGGCGGGAATTAACGGGGGCATGAGGAGCGAGTTGCTGGATTGGCAGGGGGCATTCCAGTATCTTCCGTTTGAGGTGGCAATGCGGAGTTGTGCAGTTGATGAAACGGCGGAGTGCGGCATTTCGGAGGGGTGATTGGCGAGCGGCGCTGGGGGTGGTGGTGCTGGCGCAGGGGGTGATTTCGTGCGGGCGGACGGAGGTGAGCGGGTCGCCGGAGGAGTTGATTCAGGAGGGGTGGCGGAGTTATCGGTTGGTGGAGTATGCGGAGGCGCGGCGGAATTTTGCGGGGGTTTTGCGGGAGTTGGATGGGTTGAAGAAGCAGGGGGCGGCGCATGGGGAGGAGCGGAAGTTGCGGCTGAATGCGTTGTATGGGTTGGGGCTGGTGGAGTGTTTTGAGCGGAAGAATTCGGTGATGGGGGAGCCGGAGCAGTATATGGATCAGGTGGTGGCGTTGCATCCGGGCTCGAACGAGGCGGGGTGGGCGGAACTGGCGTTGGTGCGGAACCGGCATATTCCGGCGACGTCGAGCGATAAGATTGATGTGGCGGCGCTGAAGAAGTCTTATGGGGAACTGGTGACGAAGTATCCGGGGAAGACGGCGGGGGAGGAGGCGTTTGTGTATTTGCAGACGCTGTATGTGCAGACGTTGACGCAGGAGGATGCGCGGACGGCGGTGGAGGCGATCGGGGGGTATTTGGCGGAGCATCCGCAGACGCGGTTGAGGTCGGCGTTGTGCGGGTTGCGATCGACGGCGCACGTGACGCTGGCGGAATATCGCGCGGCGTTGGATATGGCGATTGAGGCGGTGGAGAGCAAGGAAGTGGACCCGGGAAATCCGGCGTTGAACAACATTGTGGAGTATTACCGGATCGGGATGATGGCGGAGTGTGATGTGGGGGATTTTGTGACGGCGCGGAAGTATTTCCAGCTATTTCTGAGCAAGTATCCGACGGATCAGCGGGCGTTCAGCGTGCGACGGGAGCTGGAGCGCATGGAGGAGATTGAACGGGGAGGCGCGGGCGCGGCGAGCACGGAGGCGGGTACGGGGCCGGGTACGGCGACGAGGGATGCAGCGACGACGACGACAAGCGGTGGGGGCGTGCGATGAAATATTTCAAGAGTCATTTTCCATTGATCCTGATTATTGCGGCGTTTGTGTGGTCGTCGGTGGTGATCGCGACGCGGCGGGTGGCGGAGGTGCCGAAGGATGCGCTGGTGATTCGGATTGGGCATTGGCAATTGGAAGCGTCGGTGCGGCAGTCGATCAACGAGGTGGGGAAGGCGTTTGCGGCGGATCCGCGGATGAAGAAGAAGTATGGGAATCGGGCGATCATTGTGATGCAGGATGCGATACCGGAGGGGGCGTACGGGCAGTGGATTACGTCGCAGATGATGGGGGAGACGGCACCGGATCTGGTGGAGATCGGCAATGGGTTGGCGGCGCCGATCTGGCTGGCGTATCAGAATCGCTATTTTGTTTCGTTGTCGTCGATGGCGGACGAGCCGAATCCATTTAATGAGGGGACGGCGTTGGAGGGGATGCCGTTGCGGGAGACGTTTACCGATGCGATGCGTAGCGGGTATGTGGAGGAGTTGCAGCAGTACATGACGGTGCCGTTTGCGCGGGCGACGATTCGCATTTTTTACAACAAGGAGTTGCTGCGGACGTTGACGGGGCTGGAGAAGCCGCCGACGGATTTCCGGGGGTTTTTGAAAGTATGTCAGGAGATCTCGGAGCAGAAGGACGGGCGGGGGAATTTTTACACGCCGATTGCGTCGTCGGCGTACAACATGAACATGTGGCAGTATGGATTGTTTGATTCGCTGACGTATGCGAACTTGCGATTGGCGGATTTTAATCGGGACGGGTCGGTGGGGAACGACGAATTTTTCGCGGCGATGAAGACGGGTGCGTTGAGTTTTGACAGCCCGGCGGTGCGGATACGGTTGCTGGTGGCGCGGGAGGTGATGAAGTATTTTCAGCCGGGGTTTACGGGGTTGCAGCGGGATGATGCGGTATTTCTTTTTGCGCAGCAACGGGCGGTGTTTATTCCTACGGGGACGTGGGATGCGGGGTCGCTGGTGGAGCAGACGAAGGAAACATTCAACGTGGGGGTGATGGATTTCCCAATGCCGCTGCCGGACGATCCGGAGTATGGTTCGGTGATGCTGGGGCCGCGATTTGAGGATACGCGGACGGGGTTTCCGTTTGGCCTGACGCGTTTTTCGAAGCATCCGGAAGTGGCGCGTGATTTTCTGCTGTACGTGACGAGTTTGAAGGGGAACACGCAGTTCAACAGTATTGTGGGATGGATACCGTCGGTGCGGGGTGCGCCGTTGCCGCCGGCGCTGAAGGAATTTGTGCCGCGGTCGCAGGGGATGTACGGGTGTTTTAATGTGGAGTTGGGGGGGAAGACGGTGGTGCGGTGGCGGCAGGATTATTCGAAGTTTCAAAGCGACCCGTCGTTTACGTTTGACGATTTCAAGACGGATTTCTCGAAGTTTTATCTGGAGCACGGCCTGGAGGATTGGAAGGAGCAGCAGCGGGACTGGCGGCGGACGATTTTGAAGAACGAGCAGCAGTTATCGGGGGCGCGGGGTGCGGCGATGCTGGATTCCGGCGGGGAGGATTCGGCGTTGTGGGTGAAGTACCGTTCGGCGGTGATGTCGCGGCAGGTGATGCCGGAGGTGTCGCGGGCGATTCAAGTGCGGTTGGTGACGGAGGGGCCGATGCGGCCGAGCGGGCCGTATGAATTGCTGCCGGAGGCGCGGGCGAAGGCGGCGGGCGCGGCGGGGGCGCAGCGGGGCGAGGGGAGCGGGGGCGCGCGATGACACCGAAGATCATTCCGTTTGCGCAGTTGAAATATCATTGGACGATCTATTTTTTTGCAATTCCGTCGCTGGCGCTGGTGGGGCTGTTCATGTTTTATCCGGCGATGCTGAGTGCGTTTCACTCGGTGTATCGGTGGAACGGGGCGGACATCAACGAGTTTGTGGGGAAAGAAAATTTCACGACACTGTTGGGGGATGCGGAATTCTGGCGGTCTTTCCGCGTGTCGTTCATCATTGGGGTGTGGAATATCTTCAAGATGGTGCCGGCGGTGGCGGTGGCGGTGTGCATTCACCGGTGCAAATCGACGCGGGCGCAATTTTTTTATCGCATTCTGTTTGTGGCGCCGATGGTGATTCCGCCGCTGATCGTGATGCTCATCTGGAAGTCATTCTTTTTTGAAGCGACGAACGGTTATCTGAATCGCTTTTTGTTTTCGACGGGATTTTTTGACGTGCTGGTGTGGTTCGATCAGACGTTTCAACTGGGGGGGATTTTCAAGGCGGGGTCGAAGCCGGCGTGGATGGGGGATGGGCGATTGATTTTGTTTGCGTGCATTTTCTGGGGTTTGCCGTGGGTGGGATCGTTTGCGGTGCTGACGCACCTGGCGAAGCTGGGCGGGATACCGCGGGAGCTTTACGAGGCGGCGGACCTGGATGGGGCGAACTGGTGGACGCGTTTCACGAAGCTGGAACTGCCGCTGATGATGGGGTCGATCAACCTGCTGCTGGTGCTGGTGGTGATCGATACGATCAAGGATGCGGGGATGGTGTTGGCGCTGGCGGGGATCGAGGGCGGGCCGGGAGGTGTGGTGACGGTGCCGGCGTTATTCATGCTGCGGAAGGCGTTTATCGAGCAGCAGATGGGGGCGGCGTGCGCGGTGGGGATCGTGCTGACGGCGGTGGTGATGACGCTGAAGAAGATTCTGGATGGGACCGCGGACTGGCAGCTTTTGAATCGGCGGGAGAAGTCGCGCTATCGGGTGATGGGGATGGTGATGGCGTTATTGCTGTATGCGTTCATGCTGTACAGCGATGGTCAGCGGCCGAAATTTGCCGTGCTGAACGCTCATGATCGGGCGTGGTTTTTCCTGTTCAATGCGATTCTGCCAGGGTTGGTGATGGTGTTTCTTTTTCCGTGGGGCTGGGTGCGGGAGCGGATTTGGGGGCCGATGGTGGCGACGACGACGGGGGTGGATGCGTGGCGTGTGACGCTGCGGCAGGTGGCGGCGCGGGAGGCGCATCTGGCGCGGATGGGCAGTGCGTTTTATCACTGGCGCGAGCGGGTGAAGGGGTTGGGGCTGACTTTTTCGCGGCATGGGTTTGTGCTGGCGATTCTGGCGTTTGCCTATTTGCCGATGTACCTGATGGTCATCGTGAGTTTCAAGAACAATGCGGAGTTTTATGCGCATCCGGCGACGTTGACGTTTCCGCTGCATTGGGAGAATTGGGCGCAGGCGTGGGATGCGGTGATACCGTCGCTGGCGAACTCGGTGTTCACGACGACGGCTTCGACGGCGTTGACGCTGTTTTTGGCGCTGGCGGGGGCGTACTTTTTTGCGCGGGTGCGGATGCCGGGGTCGTCGTTTTTGTGGTACTGCATTTTGTTTCTGATGATGATGCCGACGATCGCCAATGCGATTCCGCTGTATCGGTTGCTGATCGACATGAATTTGTCGAACACGCTGTCGGCGCTGATATTTATCGGGGCGGCGAGCGGGCAGATGTTTGCGTTGTTTGTGCTGCGGAATTTTGTGGCGGATTTGCCGCAGGATCTTTTTGAGGCGGCGGATATCGATGGGGCGTCGCATCTGCGGCAGATGCTGACGATTGTGGCGCCGCTGTCGGGTCCGATCCTGGGGGTGCTGGGGTTGATTCATGCGGTGGGGCAGTGGAACGAGTGGATTATGCCGCTGATTGTGATTCGGGATGCGGAGCGTTTGCCGGTGACGGTGCAGCTTTTGCGGATGTCGGGCGAGTACATCAAGTTGTGGGGGCCGTTGATGGCGGGGTATGCGATGGCGTCGATACCGATCATACTACTGTTTATTTTGTGCATGCGGTTGTTTGTGCGGAATTTGACGGAAGGGGCGGTCAAGGGGTGAGTGGTTGCGCGAAATGACGAAGCACGAATGTCTACATGCGGGGGGGCGGTGGTGGGATGCACTATTTTTCTAGAGTTTGGCCACGAGTTCGGCGATCGCGGGATGTTGGGATTGACGTTCTTGCAGGAACTTTTTAGCCATGGCGCGGGTGGGGATGGCGGGCCAGCCGCCGGTGCCGGAGGCTTTGAGCGCGCCGCAGGCGGAGGCGAGGAGGATGGCTTCTTCGACGGACCAGCCTTGGGAGACGGCGTAGGTGAAGGCACCGTGGTAAGTGTCGCCGCAGCCGGTGGTGTCGGTGGTGACGACGTGGAAGGCGGGCTGGTGAATGACGGGTGCGGTGGGGGTGTTGGTCCAGTAGCAGCCGTGGGCGCCGGCGGTGACGACGGTAGCGGGGCGGGGGTGGGAGGCGAGTTTGGCGCAGGCGCGGGTGAGATCTTTTTCGCCGGTGCGCCACTGGGCGAATTCTTCGGAGACGACGAGGTAATCGATGAGGGGGAGGAGTTCGGCGACGGATTCGGTGCGGCCTTCGACATCGGCGACGATGGGGACGCCGAGGTTGCGGACTTTGGCGGCGAGTTCGACGGGGACGGGTTCGGCGAGGAAGTCGAGGAAGAAGACTTTGGCGGAGCGGATGAGGTCATCGGAGAGATCGGCGGCGGCGGGCGGGCGGAAATCGCGGCAGTCGTAGAAGATGGTGCGGCTGCCAGTGGCGGCGTCGACGATGATGACGCTGTGGTAGGGTTTGGCGGCGGGGTCAGGGATGATGCTGTTGGTGTGGACGCCGTAGTCGTTGAGAAGGGTGGTCATGAAGCGGGAGAGGTCGCCATCGTCGAAGCGGGCAACATAGGAGACGTTGCCGCCGAGGCGTGCCGCGGCGGCGAGGGCGGTGGCGGCGAGGCCACCGCCGTTGCGGGTTTTATGGCGGACGGGGTACTTGGAATTGACGTGGGGGACGTCATCGATGTAGATGAGGTCATCGACGGCGGCGATGCCAACGGCGAGGATGTCGAGGGGTATGGACAGGTGAGAATCCGGCAAATATCAAGAAGGCGCAGAGTTTAGGAGTTGTTCGATTTTGACGATATGCCGCAGCGAAATCATCTGTTGCGAATCTGCCATGTGGTCGCCCCGGCGTTTGACGCCGAAGATGTTGACGCACAGTTGGTTAATGTAAACAGGGAGGGGATCGAAGATGTCGACGGTTTCGCCGGTGGTGAGCGTCAGGCGAAGGGGAACGAAGGGATCACGTTTGAGGTGATCGTTCAATGCTTCAGGATTCACCGTTGGCTCCTTGGCTTACAGGCGGCAAGACATGGATAGTTTACCAAGTATCGCCGCGTGATGTAGCGAAGCGCGATGCGTGGCTTACTTCACCTCGTACTCGGCGTCGATGACGTCGTCGGGACCTTTCTTGGGGCCGGGGGCGGCACCGGGTTGATCGCCTGCGGCGGCGCGGGCGTCGGTGGCCGTGGCGTCACCGGGGGCGGCGGTGGCGGCCTGCTGCGACTTGTAGATTTCTTCGCCGAGTTTCATGAGCACCTTGTTGAGATCGTCGAGACCTTTTTGCAGGGCGGCTTTGTCTTCGCCCTTGGTCAGTTCTTTGACGCGGTTGACGGCGTTTTCGATTTCGCCGCGCTCGGCCGGGCCGACCTTGTCGCCGTGTTCCTTAAGCTGCTTCTCGGCTTCGAGGGTGAAGGCTTCGGCCTTGTTGCGGAGGTCGACGAGTTCGCGGCGGGCCTTGTCTTCGGCGGAGTGGGCCTCGGCTTCTTTCTTCATGCGTTCGATTTCTTCTTTGGAGAGACCGGAGTGGCCCTTGATTTCGACCTTGTTTTCCTTGCCGGTGGCCTTGTCTTTGGCCTTGACGTGGAGGATGCCGTTGACGTCGATGTCGAAGCTGACTTCGATCTGGGGCATGCCGCGTTGGGCGGGGGCGATGCCCTGGAGCTGGAACTGGCCGAGGGTGCGGTTGTCCTTGGCGAAATCGCGTTCGCCCTGAAGGACGTGGATTTCGACGGAGGTCTGGTTGTCGGCGGCGGTGGAGAAGGTTTCGGACTTGCTGGTGGGGATGGTGGTGTTGCGGGCGATCATGACGGTCATGACGCCGCCGAGGGTTTCGACGCCCATGGAGAGCGGTGTGACGTCGAGGACGAGGATGTCTTTGACTTCGCCGGTGGTGATGCCGCCCTGGATGGCGGCGCCGACGGCGACGGCTTCGTCGGGGTTGACGGACTTGTTGCCTTCTTTGCCGAAGATTTCCTTGACCATGGTTTGGACGCGGGGCATGCGGGTGGAGCCGCCGACGAGGAGGATTTCGTCGATCTGGCCGGCGGAGAGCTTGGCGTCTTCGAGGGCTTTGAGGACGGGTTGGCGGCAGCGTTCGGTGAGGGCGGCGGTGAGGGATTCAAACTTGCTGCGGGAGACAGTCATCTGCAAGTGCTTGGGACCGCTGGCATCGGCGGTGATGAAGGGGAGGTTGATGGTGGTTTCCATCGCGGCGGAGAGTTCGATCTTGGCTTTTTCCGCGGCTTCTTTGAGACGCTGGAGAGCCATGGCGTCTTTGCGGAGATCGATGCCTTGCTGTTTGCGGAATTCTTCGGCGATGTGATCGATGAGGGCTTGATCGTAGTCATCGCCGCCGAGGTGGGTGTCGCCGTTGATGGAGAGGACTTCGAAGACGCCGTCACCGACGTCGAGGACGGAGACGTCGAAGGTGCCGCCGCCGAGATCGAAGACGAAGATTTTGCCGCCTTTTTTCTTGTCCATGCCGTAGGCGAGAGCGGCGGCAGTGGGTTCGGGGAGGACGCGGATGACGTTGAGGCCGGCGATTTCGCCGGCTTCCTTGGTGGCGAGGCGCTGGGAGTCATTGAAGTAGGCGGGGACGGTGACGATGGCGTCGGTGACTTTTTCGCCGAGGTAATCTTCGGCGGTTTTCTTGAGATCCTGGAGGATCATGGCGGAGACTTCCGGCGGGGAATACTGTTTGCCGCGGATGTTGACGCGGACGAGTTCTTCGGGTCCGCCTTCGATTTTGTAGGGGACGAGTTTTTCTTCGCCGGCGACTTCGGAGTGGCGGCGGCCCATGAAGCGTTTGATGGAGAAGACGGTGTTGGTGGGGTTGGTGACTTGCTGGTGTTTGGCGGGGAGGCCGACGAGGCGTTCGCCTTTATCGGTGAAGCCGACGATGGAGGGGGTGAGGCGTGAACCCTGGGCGTTGACGAGGACTTTGGGGGTGCCGCCTTCCATGATGGTGACGACGGAGTTGGTGGTGCCGAGATCGATGCCGATAACGCGTGACATAAGGGAACTCCTTCAATTTTGGGGCACGGTGATCGAATGCGCAGGGGAGCGGGTTTGATACCGAGCCTGATGGGTGGGTTTAGAGCAAGGCCTGTACCGG
Organism: Phycisphaerae bacterium; assembly: GCA_038248985.1. Lineage (GTDB taxonomy): Bacteria > Planctomycetota > Phycisphaerae > WQYP01 > WQYP01 > JBBRWV01. The sequence continues at coordinate 30,093 of JBBRWV010000007.1, read as the reverse complement.
AAGAAGTTGAGGAATTTATGGTGTTCCGTAAGTGCTTGTTTGGCAGTTGTTTATGGATTTTTGTTGGAGGCGATTGGGAGGGGGGAATTGCTGCCGGAAGGGGGTTTTGGCTGCCGGGTTGGCAGGTTTTTTGGGGGAGGGGGCGGGGTGGAAAAAGGTATGTTCGGGGGGAGACCGCCCACGCTCCTTGCTTTTTTACTCGCGCTTGGCAGTCAACGCGGTGCGTCTTGCCAGTGCCCACTGCCGAACCAGCATCACATTCCGATGAATCTTGAGCCCGTCAAAATGTCCAACGACAACGTCATTTTCATCACCACCAGGGAACCCTTCGGACTTATCAAAGGCACTATTTCTCGCGATTAAAGGACCGAACCATGCCCCTCACCACCCACGTTCTCGACACCGCCACCCGAAAGCCCGCTGCGGGCATGCGCATTGACGTTCATCGCGCGCACCCGTGGTGAGGAAGCCCTTATTCGCACCGTCAACACCGACGAAAATGGCCGCACCGCTGAAGTTCTTCTGACAAAAAAAGAATCCATCCCCGGCTCCTAATCTTCTGATTTTTTATGTCGAAGACTATAACGAATCCATCGACCATCCCGACGCCGGACGCTTCCTCAATAATGTCCCCATCGCCTTCGTCATCGAAAACATGGACGAAAAATACCACGCGCCGCTGCTCGTTTCGCCGTGGTCCTATTCCACGTATCGCGGAAGTTGGTCGATGCCGTTTGATCTTGTCATTCGCGGCGGCGCATCGTGACGCTCCTCCGCGGCCACGCCAGCGTGCGCGACGGAAAGTCCCTCGGTAATTCCACCGGCCGCCTCCTTACCCTACCGCGTTGATCCACCGGCATCGCTACACTATCCCTTGGCGGACGGTTGGACAGTCACAGGAATCAGGTGCTCATGCGTGACTAGGTCCTTATCTCCATCAACAGCACGCGCCACGAAATCCGTGGCGCTGCCGCCTTCCAACCTCTCTCCCCATTTCTCCGCGAGACACTCCACCTTACCGGCACAAAAATTGTTTGCGCTGAAGGTGACTGCGGTTCACCGTCCGCAAAATATGTCCCGCCCCAAAATCGCGCAGCGAATCGGTCTCGATAAAATCTGCCGCATCCCCCACCGGCCACGCCTGTAAACGCATCCACAACCTGACCGTCAACGAAACTCAGCGCCAATTCAATCTCCTATGCGCCACGTTTCCCAATCGCCTACGTTTTCATTGTAATCGATTGCCAGGATGACGTTTCTATTTTGTGGTATCGCCGCGGACAGCGCACGAGGCGCGAATTCATAATGGACAGCTGTGTTGTAAAACCACCCAGCATGATCTTCCCCTGATTCAACTGCTCCGCAATCTGCAGACCCCCTCAACCCCTTCATTCCCCCTTCTCTGGATTCACTACCTTCACTTCCATTTGCTCCCGCACCATCCCCGCCAGTTTTAACGCATCCCAATTCGTCAGCCGAAAACACCCGTGCGATCCGGTCTTTCCGATGAACTCCGGCTTCGGACTCCCGTGCATCCCGTACCCCTCCTTCGTCAGGCCGACCCATGCCAGACCCACCGGGTTCCGCGGCCCGGGCGGAATCTGCAATACGCTCGTCACGTTCTTCACTTCCGGCCACATCCTCGGATCAAAACTGTACTGCGGCTCCGGCGCCGCAATCACCTTCACCTTCATGTCTTCCGCGGGCAGCTTTGCCTTGTTCTTCGCCACTGAACAATGAAACAGCGCCACCTGTTTCTTATCCTTGTCAAAAGCCCGTATCGCCTTCTGCGCCAAGTTGATTTCCAGGTAGCTCGTCTCCATCTGGCTCTTCACCACGCGCGATTTGTTGTCCGTTGGAAACGCCTGGATGTTCGGCACATGAATCGTCTTGCCAATGTCGATCCGCGAAAAATCCACCCCCGCATTCAACGTCTGCAACAACCCCTTCGTGCAATGAAATTTCTCCGCCAGCATCTCGTACAACGACTCATACGGGAGACGCGACATCTTGGATTTCTCGTTCCAGTCGTCCGGCAACTGCCCCACCTGCGCCGCATCGTCTGCCGTCACCGTGTACTTCGTCAACGCCCCTTCCACATCCACCCGCAACGTATCCAGCACCTTTTTCTCAAACGGCCAGTTCGCCCCGGTCCGCGCCTCCTTCGGAAAACTTGCCGCCGCGAATTCCTGCAACGCCATGTCCCCCTTGCGTCCAAAATGTCCGTCGATCAACCCCGGTGAAAAGTTCGCCCCCTCCAGCGCGATTTGCCACGCAATGTTCACACGCATCTGCCGCGAAATCTTCACCCCATCTCCTGCCGTCGCCGCGGTCGTCCCTGCCGCCGCCCCCGTACCCGTCGCGGTCGTCGCCTGTCCCAGCGTCACACCCGATAAAAGCAACATTAAAACGCCGGCCCAGAACGAATTGTTACGGGAAATCATGTGTGCCTCAGTTAGGTGATTGACGGACATTCTTCTGTACTACATTAACGGATGGAACCTTAAGCCGTCTGCACATTTCTGAAAAAGTGCAAAATGCCCCACATTTTCGATGTTTGTTGCTCTTCGCCCTCCCTCCCGCGCGGTTCGACCGACCGCCTCTTCCCCCCTTCGGCATTCCCCCCGATCTCCCTTCAATCATCCCCTAAACAGGTAAATCTGATTGTTGGCCAAACTCGCCTCGGCATCGTGATCAAAAACATCTTCGTCCCCGGTCAGTTCATCGTCCTGGGCATCCACACCTACAAACGTCGCGGCACCTTCAACATCAGCACCCTCATCACCAACACCGTTGAAGGCACCACTGCCACCGCCACCGCCCACATCACCGTCTAGCACTCAGGCCAATCCCTCATAACCGTACCCCTCACGGGCCGATCCACTACCGTGGATCGGCTCTTTTTCGTTGCCCTACATCCGCCGCGGAGTTTTCTGACCGCCCTCCTCCTCGTTCCCCATCCCATTCTCCGTTAGAATGCTCCCATGAACCAACCACTACCCTACCCCGTCTTTCTCCACCTTGCCGATGCCCAGGTCCTTATCGTCGGTGGCGGAAATGTGGCCGTCCGCAAAACCCGCAGCCTCCTTGCTGCCGGGGCGCATGTCACCGTCGTCAGCACCACTTTCCATGACGATTTTCTGTTCCTCCCCACGGTTGAACGCATCAACACTCCCTACTCCGTTACGCACATGGCCCGCCATATGTGGCACCTCGCCTTCGCCGCCACCAACGACCGCATCGTCAACGCGCTGGTCCACAAAAACGCCGCCACCCTCGGCATCCTCTGCTGCCGCTGCGATGATCCCGACCTCGGTGATTTCTCCGGTGCCGCCACCTGGACCTCCGAAAATTCCCACGTCACCCTCGCCGTCGGCACCACCGGCGCTTCCCCCATCCTCGCCGCGCGCATCCGCGATGCCGCCGCCGCCTCCGTCGATCCCCTCCTTCTCCAATGGGCCCAACTCTTCGCCGCCTGGCGTCCCCGGGTGAAAGAGGAGCTCGACGACCCCTCCTCCCGCCACGCCCTCCTCGCGGCCCTCGCCGGCCCCACCATGGAATCCACCCTCGCCAAAAGCGGCCCCGCCGCCGCCGAAAAACTCTTCGAAAAATGGCTCACCGCCGCCCGCGCCGGCAAACTCCCCCCCAACCCCGCCGGCCCCGCTTCGGTGAACCATGCCGAATGACTTCCACCTCCAAATCCTCATCATGATTCTCACCGCACTTTTCTTCCTCGCCGCCTTTTTCGTCGGCTTCCGCCAGATGCACGCCGCCACCGTCACCCCTTCCCCCGCACGCTCTCAACTCGACTCTTCCATGGGCCTCCCCGCGCGGCTTCTCCTCCTCCTCGGCATCCTCGCCGCCCTCTCCCTCGTCGTCTGGCGAGCATTCCACTCCGGACGCATCACCCTGCCCCTCTCCAACCACATGGATTCCTTCCTCCTGCTCGCCCTCCTCCTCGCCATCCTGATCATCTACTGCCGCGCTACCCGCAATCTCCGCGCCCTGGCGTTCTTCCTCCTCCCGGTCTCCTCCGCCCTTCTCCTCGTCGGCGCTATCCTCAGTTTCATCAGCCCCCTCGACTACAGCTACCACTCCATCTGGTCCTTCGTCCACATTGCTTCCATCGTCGTCGGCACCGCCTGCACCGCCGGTGCCTGCGCCGGCGCCATCACCTTCCTCATCGCCTCCACTCAGCTCAAACGCAAAGGCCGCGCCGGTGCCGAAGGCTCCCGCCGCTGGATCGGCCTCCCCTCCCTCGCCTCCATCGAACGCTTCAATCGCACCTTCATCTTCATCGGCTTCCCGCTCCTCACCATCGGCATCATCACCGGCATCCTCCGCTTCGCCCAACACCCTCTGTCCATCACCAATAACTGGTCCCTCGCGTCTAAAACCACCCTCGCCTTCGCCGCCTGGTTCATCTACCTCCTCCTCGTACAACTGCCCTTCACACCCTCTTTCCGCGGCCAACGCGCCGCCTGGCTCAGCATCCTCGGCTTCACCCTCTTTCTCGCCGCTTACGTCGCGGCCAATTGGATGAACTGATTAACATGCAATCCCTTATCCCGCCATCCTCCCGCCTTCTCGCCGTTGGCCTCAACCACCGCAGCGCGCCGCTCTCCGTCCGCGAAACCCTGGCCTTTTCTCCCGCCCAACTCCCTCCCGCCCTCGCCCGCTTCCAGTCCCGCTTCCCCTCCGCCGAAGTCGTCATCCTCTCCACCTGCAACCGCGTCGAAATCTACGTCGCCCGCCCCCTCCGGGCCGAACCCTCCCTCGATCATCTCGTCGCCTTCCTCAGCGAATTCCATTCCCTCCCGGCCGATCAGTTCCAAACCCACCTCTACCACCTCGAAGACCGTGCCGCCGTCGAACACCTCTTCCGCGTCGCCTCCTCCCTCGATTCCATGGTCGTCGGCGAAACCCAGATCCTCGCCCAGGTCAAACACGCCTACGCTGCCGCCTGCCAACTCCACTCCGCCGGTTCCATCACCCACGCCCTCTTCCAACGCGCCATCGCCGCCGCCAAAAACGTCCACGATTCCACCGGCCTCTCCGCCGGCCGCCTCTCCCTCGCCTCCGTCGCCATCGACCTCGCCCGCTCCGTCTTAGACCGCTTCCATGACAAAACCGTCCTCTGCATCGGCGCCGGAAAGATGGCCGGCCTCATGCTCAAAAACCTCCAGGGCCTCGCTCCCCAACGCATCCTCATCACCAACCGCTCGCTCGATCGCGCCCAGGCCATGGCCGCCCAGTTTCACGCCACCGCCGCCCCGATTGATACCCTCGACTCCCTCCTCACCTCCGCCGACATCATCCTCACCTCCACCGGCGCCACCGTCCCCCTCCTCACCGTCGCCCATTTCAAATCCCTCCTCAAACCCCGCCGCTATCGCCCCGCTGTCATCATCGACCTGGCCGTCCCCCGCGATGTCGAAGCCGCCGTCGGCGAACTCGACAACGTCTACCTCTACAACGTCGATGACCTCCAGGACGTCGCCTCCGGCAATCGCGACAAACGCGCCTCCGAAATCGCCGCCTCCGAAAAACTCCTCCACACCCACGTCGAAGATTTCCTCCGCTGGTTCTCCGCGCGCGACGTCGGGCCGCTCGTCAAGGCCCTCTACGAATACACCCACGACCTCGCGCGTGCCGAACTCGACGCCCACTTTGCCCAGCATCCTGAACTCACCCCTGCCCAACGCGCCGACCTTGACCGCATCGCCCACCGCCTGATCGGTAAGATCCTCCACGGCCCCGTCACCCAGCTCACCACCCATACCGAATCCACCGCCCGCCCGATGCTCGCCGCCGCCCTCAAACGTCTCTTCAACCTCAATCCTCCCGCCGACCAATTCTGAGCCCTTCGCTCCTCCCTCCTCACCCAATAAAGTGATAGTGACAGATACACATGCCTAAATTTGTCTAGAGCTTCACCCGACTCCCCGCCGATGAATTTTCTATGAAGGCTTTCTATGACTTTCTCGGCGACGTCCTTGCCCGCCCCCCCGGCTCCCTCGCCGAGCGCCTCACCCCCTTCATCCTCGCCCTCCTCGGCGGCCTCTTCCTCCTCCTGGCCGCCTCCGCCTGGCTCCACGCCCCCGGCTACTGAATAGCGCCCCACTCCCTCGCCGCTTCTTCCTTTTCATTTCTTGTTTCTCACCTCTTGCTCCCCCCACCTGCTTCTCCCCCACCCTCCTCCCCTCTACAATCCATCTATTGCTGACCCCTGACCTCCCCGGAGCCTCTCATGAGCGATTCCCCCGCCGCCGCCCGCAAATCCCCCAAATGGGACATCATCGAACCCGTCGGCCTCCGCGTCGTCATCCGCAAGGATGACAACCGCCGCGAAACCAAGTCCGGCATCGTCCTGCCCGGCAACCACGAAATCCTCACCCTCACCGGCCGCGTCGTCGCCATCTCCAAGCAAATCGAAAACGATGCCGACTTCACCATCCGCAAGCTCGACAAAGTCCTCTTCGACCCCCGCGAAGCCATCCCCGTCGAATTCGAAGCCGACAACAAACTCTTCGTCGTCCCACTCGACAAAATCCTCGCCATCTTCCGCAAGTCCGACGAAAAATCTCTCCCCACCCCCGATTAGCCCCCAATAAGCCCCCGACACAAGTGAGGAACCGCGAGTCCGGAAGTTTACGTAAATTCGAGAAGGGTGGACTGGGGCGATTTTTCTTGGGGAATGCGTTTGGTCCTGGCGCGGGGTGTACCGGGTGCGGCGTCGGGAATGAGGACGCGGCCGTTGCTGGTGGTGGGGGCGCTGACTTTGGGGTCGGCCGCGCCAGAGAGCGGGTCGCCGACGGCCGTTTCGACGAGGCGTTGAGTAGCGCGGGCGGCGTAGTTGGGCGAGAGTTCGAATCCGATGAAATTGCGATTGAGTTTTTTGGCGACCACGAGTGTGGACCCGCTGCCGGCGAACGGTTCGAGGATGGTGTCGCCGGGGTTGGAAGAAACTTTGATGATGCGGCCGAGGAGTTGCTCCGGCATTTGGCAGCCGTGGAAGCCGGCGCGTTCTTTGAATGTGCCGCAGACGCGCGGGAAGTACCAGACGTCTTCTTCAGGGGTGAATGCGTCCGGTGCGTCTTGGGGACGAAGCACCCAGGTGTCGTCGGGGAGGCGGCCGGCGGAGTTGGCGCGGCTGTCGCCGTAAACGAGTTGGCGGGCCGAGGGGACGCGGATGGCGTCGCCGTTGAAGGTGCAGGCCTTGGGGTCTTTGACGAAGTGGAAGAGGTGGGTGTGACTGCGGGAAAATTTGAATTTGCAATTGACGCCGAAGGTGTAGTACCAGATGACCCACGAGCGGCAGGTGAGGCCGAGCTCGCGCTGGAAGATGAGCTTGAGTTCCGCGGCGAAGTCGTCACCGATGGCGAGCCAGAACGACCCGGTGGGTTTGAGGGCGTCAACGAGTGCGCGGCCCCATTGGCGGGTCCAGTCGAGGTATTCGTCAGCGGCGCGTTGGTCCTCGTAGGCGTCGTAATCGTAGCCGATGTTGAAGGGTGGATCGGCAAAGGCAAGGTCGATGGAGGCCGGGGCGAGGGACTTCATACCGAGGATGCAGTCGATGTTGTGGATAGTGTTGAAGGAGGGGGTTGGGGCCATGAGCAGGAGTCTCCGAAGAAGTGGGGGGCTATATATAATGTAGTGTGTCGAAGAAGCGGGCGCAAGATGTATTGATCGCGAGTTGGAATAATACTGGATTGAAGGTAACAAAGTCACGTGAAGGTTTTGGTGACAGATTATGCACCTCGCACGGGGTCAGGTCCAAGGCGTAGGATTCAGACGACGTTGCAAAATTCACATTGAAGTGCAATGGGATGGAGGGGAGTTTTTGAATAGGGCTTTTTTCGCAGAGTTGCCACAGGTTGGGGTTTTACAGTATAGTACCGGGTCTGCAATTTGCCCGGCTCGCCGTGATACCCATGGTGACGCACTGTATTGCGTTACTCGCGGAAAGGGCCCCAAGTGGAGTTTGCCTTATGGCATCGCATATCCGTCAGTATGAAGCGCTTTTTTTGATCAATCCGACGTATGTCGCCGCGTCCTGGGATGTGGCGAAGGCGGAGGTGGAGCTCATTTTGCAGCGGGCCAACGCCGAAGTCATTCACCTGCGTAAGTGGGATGAAAAACGCTTGAGCTATGAAATCGGCGGGCAAAAACGCGGCACGTACGTGCTGGCGTTCTTCAAGTGTGAAGGCCCCAAGGTTGCCGGCATCGAACGCGATGTGCAATTGTCGGAAAACATTCTGCGCGTCCTGGTGATCAAGGCCGATCACCTCGCGATCAAGGATATTGACGCGATGCAGCCCCAGCAGCCCGTGATCGAGGAACACGACACGCGTTCGTTCCGTCGCGGCCCGATGCGTGATGGGCCCGCCCGCGAGCGCGGTCCCGAACGCGATGTGATTGAGGAAGTACCGGCCGATATCGATGCCGTGGCTTCCGAGAAGATTTGATTTTTAGAGTGATCACCGAAACGCCGGCAGGGTAAAATTTGCCGATGTTTTGGGCGGTGGCGAGATTTTTGTTGGCGTTTATTCGTGAGCTGCCGACATTCGATAGCGCGAGGTGACTTGTGGCGAATTTGAACAAAGTCATGTTGATGGGCAACATCACGCGGGATCTGCAGCTTTCGTTTCTGCCGAGCCAAACGCCGGTGTGCGAGTTTGGTTTGGCCGTGAATCGGACATGGACGGGGCAGGACGGCGTCAAGAAGGAAGAAGTGACCTTTGTTGACTGCACCTGTTTCGGAAAGACCGCAGAGATCTTAAGCAAGTACAAGAAGAAGGGGGATCCGCTGTTTGTGGAAGGTCGCCTGAAGCTGGATCAGTGGGAAGCGCAGGATGGTTCCAAACGCAGCAAGATGCGGGTGGTGGTGGAGAATTTTCAGTTTCTGAATCGGGGCCAGGGCTTAGGCCAGGGCGGCGGCGGAGGGGCGGCCGGAGCGCCAATGCCGGAAGATGACACCGGCGGCAACTACGCACCCCAGCAACCACAGCCATATCAGCAGCCGGCGCCCCAGGCGCGGCAGCCTTACCGGGCGGCAGGACGTCCGGCCGCAGCGGCACCCCATTCTCCGGCACAAGCCCCGCGCGCCGCCCAACAGCCGCAGCAGCAGCCGGCCCCAGAGCCGAATTATGATGCCGACGGGCCGTCGCAGGATGACGGGCCGCCGATGGGGAGCGAAGACATTCCATTTTGAAGGGAGTTTTTCCCTTCGACCACTCGCAAAGTGCGAACGCATGACCAGGCACGCCCAATTTTCAATGTCATGCGGGACACGTGCGAGGTAACTTTTCCGGCGTGCCTGAGAGGATTCCATGAAGGTTTTGCTAACACAGACACTCGAAAAAATCGGCATCGTCGGCGAAGTGCTCGACGTGTCGGAAGGCTTCGCCCGGAATTTCCTGCTGCCCAAGGGCCTCGCGATTCAGCCCACTGAGGGCAACATCAAGCGGCTGGAAGCAGCACGTAAGGAATACGAGGCGAAGGCCGCGGAAATCCGTGCGGCACGCGAGAAAGTCGCGGCGGCACTGGTGGGTGTGGAGATCACGGTGACCCGCGCCGCCAATGAGGAGGGGCATTTGTTTGGTTCGGTCAGCCGGCGCGACATTGCCGAAGAATTGCAGAAGCTGGGCCATGCCGTGCAGGCCGACGACGTGAAGTTGGAAGAGCCGTTGCGTCGCGTGGACACCTACGTGGTGGCCGTGCAGTTGGCCACGGACTTGAAGGCCGACGTCAAGGTGTGGGTCGTGCGGGAGAAGACCGAAGCCGAGATCAAGGCTGCGGCCGAAGCGGCTGCGAATGGCACCAAGGAAGTGGCCGAGGAACCGGCCGAGGCTTGAGCCTCCATTGCTTGATCCTGGTTTGCAGTTTCGACTGCGATGAAATTGAAGAGACGGGCGCTGAGTTATCAGCGCCCGTTTTTTTGCTGGCCCGATGACGCGGGGCCTCGACCGATGAACGCGGAGTGATGCCGCCCACCGGCAGTGCGCGGGGCGCGGAGTCGATTAGTTATATTCGATGAGTGGGGTTAATTTTCTATGTTTTTACGAATATTCGGGATATGCTTGATCGCGCGTGTTTGAAATTCGCTACGGAGGCCTGCCATGTCATTCCTGAATTACCACCACCTGATGTACTTCTGGACCGTGGCGCGGGAAGGCGGCGTGGCGCGGGCGGCGGAAAAATTACACCTGTCCAGCCCGACGATTTCGGCGCAGATTCATGAACTCGAGGAGATGCTGGGCGAGCAGCTATTTGAGCGCCGGGGGCGCTCTCTCGTGCTGACCGAGATGGGGCAGTTTGTGTTCAAGTATGCCGATGAGATTTTCACCCTGGGCCGTGAACTCATGGATGCCGTGAAACTCGGCCCGGGGTTGCGCCCGACAAAATTGAACATTGGCATTGCCGACGGCGTGCCGAAGCTGGTGTCGCTCTTGCTCCTGGAGCCGGTGATCGAACTCGAGCCGGCGGTCTGCATTGTGGAGCAGGAAGGGAAGCCGGATCGGTTGTTCACGGAGTTGGCGACCTACCGCCTCGATGTGGTGATTTCCGACATGCCGATTGGGGCGGGGATACAGATTCGGGCATACAACCATTTGCTGGCCGAGTGCGGGGTGACCTTCATCGGAGGCAAGGTGTTGCATGGGAAGCACGCGCGGAATTTTCCTCGGACCCTGGACGGCGCGCCGATGTATCTGCCGACGCGGAACACCTCCATGCGGCGTTCGCTGGATCAGTATTTTGACCAGAACGACATCCATCCGCGGATACTGGGCGAGTTTGAGGATTTTGGCCTGCTGAAAACCTTTGGCGCGGCGGGGCGGGCATTATTTCCGGTGCCGGCGCTGATTACCGACGCGGTGTGCCGGCAGTATGACGTAAAGCCCCTCGGGACCCTGGATAATTTGCGCGAGCGTTACTATGCGATCAGCCCGGAACGAAAGCTGAAACATCCCGCAGTGGTCGCGATGTGCGCCGCGCCGCGAAAGGAATTGTTCCGGTGAGCGCAGCGGTAAAGGGTCCGCGGTCATTGGAAACGGCAAGTTAGCGGGTGTCGCCGTTGGAAACATTACGAATAGGAACCATAACAATGTCGAACGGTGCGACGTCGCTATTGGAGTGAGTGGCCGGAATGTTGCCGCCGCTCGGGTCAACGGGAATGCCGGTGGAGGAAACGCCGGAGGGGGAGCCGGGGGCGGCGCTGGTCCAGATGTTGTCGCCGTTTTGTCCGATGACAGGCGTGCGCATCCATTCGACGTGGCAGTCACCGAAGGCCACATTCTGGCCATCGCGCCCGTGATTGGGGGAGTTGGAAAGTTTGCGTGGGGTGGGCGCGGCGGGATCTGCTACTCAACTACCAGAAGGAGCATCAGAAGATATTGCCGGGGAATTTATGGTGGGTGCGCCTCGTATCACTGGGGTCGGTACAAACTCCCAAACGGCGGTGATGATTTCTTTTTGGTAGATTTTCCGAATCTCAAATTGAGCTATCAATTGAGGATGGGATTTACGGACATTTTCGAAAGCACCCAGCATGTCCTGATGGGTGAAATAGCTGAAGGCGAAGATGCGCTGCAGCGAGGCGGGGTCGTAGTTTTGCAGGGTGCGGATGAGGAGTGGCTCGAAAAATTTCTCGGCGGGAATGGGGCTCGTAGGCAGGCCACCGCTGCTGGCCCCGCCGCCGTTGACGTGGGGCAGATACCACGCGAGTAAAAAGTGTTCATCACCGCCGAAGACGAGAACCGTGGTACGCGATTTATCGGGAGAAATGCGGACGATGCGCGACGAAGCCTCGACAATGGAGTCGGAGACGTAGTTAACGCGGCGCTGGTAGGCCGGGAATTGATTGACGACTTCCTGAACGTTGAGGAGGAGTAGGAGAGAAAAAAAAACGAGCGCGAGATATCGCGTAGTTTGGGCGGCATCATGTCGGCCGCCGAAATTTTTCAGCGCGATGAGGGCGCACGGAAACATGATGGGAAGGAGCGTGGTCCAGAAACGTGACATGTTGAAGGGCCAGAGGAGGTACAGGGCGATGTAGAGCAGCGCAAACAGTTCGACGAAGAGGGCGCGGGGCGGGGCTTGCGGGCCTGTCCCGCTGAGTTTGAGAAGGATTTTCCAGAGGAACCGCCCAAGGTCAAAAGGCGGGGAGCGCGGCGGGGTGGAAGAAAGCAGTTCGCGTTCCTTCTCCGGTTTGCGCGACGAAAGGATGCGCCAGACGAGACCGGCGAAGGCGAAAAAAAGCGTGAATTTTCCGATGGGGTTGAGGACGGTCAGTTGCGGGGCGAAGCGATATTGGGGGACGAACGCGTTGGAAAAATCGGTGATGTGCGAGGCCATCAAATACAGGAGGTGCCGCACAAGTTTGGGCCAGTCGAAGGGGTTCGTGAAAGAGTAGGCGTGGGCGTCGGTGAGCCCGCGCAGGAGCTGCTGCGAGTAACTGTTATCCGATTGCGCGCCGGCCGCGAGACTTTTGTTGGGAGAGAGAAAGTGCAGGGTGATCATGTAAGCGATCGTGACCAGGAGGATGATACCCAGCGAGCGAAATTTGCGAGGGATGTCCTGAAAGATGAAATGGCGCAGCAGGGAGAAAAGGGGGTAGAGGAACGTGGTGGCGACGCAAACAATGCCGGCACCGCGAATGGAGTAGGCCGCAATGGCAAGGAGGGCGACCAGGAGAGTTTGCCACCAGGAGGTGTACCAGTTGCGCCAGCGCAGCATGAGGAGCAGCCAGGCGAAGGTGGCAAACATGAAGGCCGGTTCACTGAAAGCAAACAGCGATCCTTCGAGGACGTACCAGTTGCACACGCACAGCGCCAGCAGAAGGATGGACCAGTTTTCGACGGAGCGGTTATTGTGCAGGAGCGCGGTCGCGTTCGAGTCGGAAGTGTGCATGGCCCGTTCGGAGCGGAGCAGGGTGCGGATGAGGAGGTACGCCAGGAACATCGAACCTACGGAGAGGAACGCCGTGCAGACGTGCATGGAGAAAAGGGAGAAGCCGCAGAATTTTCCCCAGAGCGCGAGAATCGCAGGATAGCCGGGGGGATAGAAAGTATCCCGGCCGAAAAGTGCGGTCGTGCTGATGCCGTCGCCAACGGCGATGGACTGAGCCATCAACAAATAGCTGGGCTCATCCGGCGCAGCCATAAGGCAGCGGTTGAAGTCCCACCGGCGGAGGTCGTTTTGGTGGAAGAGCGTGAGGAGGGGGAGGCAGCAGAGGAGGAACACGAGGAATCGGCGAAGGATGAGCATGGCCGCATCATACACGCGGAGCGGGCAGGCGGGGATTGTCTAAAAGTGGGCAATGAGCGCGGGCGTGTTCTGTGCGAAAAAGCTGGGGGACTAGGATTCGAACCTAGACAAGCAGTACCAAAAACTGCTGTGCTACCGTTACACCATCCCCCAGTGGATGGAACGCTAGATAGTACCCACTGGACGATGGGGGGGTCAAGACGCTTCCCGGGCATTTGCACGAGGGCGCGGTGCGCAACTCAATCTCGCCCAAATTATCTGACGGCCACGGGCCCGGGGTCGCGGCTGGGGGAAAATGCGGATGCGAAAAAAATCGCGAAAAACCCAGCAAACCTCTGGCCGGAAGTGTCGTATGAATAGGAGGCAAAAAATTTCAGGGGTTCGATTGTGCCCTTTGCGGGTATACTTCGGGCGTTTCGTGAAATCGTTAGCGTATCGGTTGGTATCATGACCTTGTTTTCGTCCAATTCGCCACCGTCGGAAATGGGAGACCCCGGGGGGTCGCGCGCGGGAATGGCCGGCATGGACCGCGAAACCGCCGCCCTCCGATGGGCCGAAGAATGCCGCCACGCCCTCAAGACTCCCGGCGCCTATGAGTGGTGGTACTTTGAAGCGATCGACGCCGCCGGCGATGGCATCATTCTCACACTTTTTGAGGGCCTGCCGTTTCATCCCAATTATCTCTCGCGAATCAGCCGCCATGCGCACCGCGCTGGCGCATCCCCCTTCGATCGAATGGGGCCGGAACTGCTCGCCTCGCACTATCCCGCGGCGTACATCGCGGTGTATCAAGGCGGCAAACGCGTGGCTCAGTCCCTGAATATTTTCCCCCCGGATTCTGCCGAGGGCAACAGCGAAATACCCGATGTGCGCATCGGCCCCAATCGCATGACACTCCGCCAGGATGGGACGTTTGGCATCCGGGCCCGCGGCTACACCTACGAAGTCCTGCGGGCGCAGCCCCGGCCAAGACGCGATGTGGTCATCAATGCCACCCTGACCTTCGCCCCTACGTTTCCCGGCGTCGCGCACACGCGGGCGTTCCGGCCAAACGGCCCCGACGGCGCGCAGCATACGTGGGTGATCACCGCGCCTCACGGGCGCCTGACGGGCAACGTCCAGGTGATCGATCATTCCGAGGGGGTCTGCAAGGTCGACTTGCATCTCCACACGCTGGCCTATCACGATCATGTCTATGGACACGGCGGGCTGGGCCTCGGCGTGACCAAAACGTTGTGGGGCTTCTTGCAGGGAGAAAATTGGGCGGCCGTCTGGAATCAAAACATCGTGCCGGGAGAATCGTTGGATCATGCCGACGGGCTGGTGATCTTCGAGAAGGGCTCCGCGCCCGTCGTCGTGGAGGGGCCGTCTTCCCGCCTGGAAAATACGCGGCTGACCAACTGGCTCATGGGACACCCGACGCGCGTACAAATCCACGGGTCGAGCGGCCAAGGGCATCCGGTGGAACTCCAGGTCGCCAACGACATGCTCATGGACACGACGCCGTTTCATACACGACTAAGAGCCACCGGGACGCTGAACATTCCGGGGTATCGAAACTACACCGGCCGGGGAAGCACGCACGTGTGGAAGCTGCGCCGCCTGAAATGGCCGGTGCTCAGCGACATCGTCCTGATGGCCATCATGCCGGTGAGCGAGGATGATCCGTTGTGGCGGGAGTGAAGGCAGGGCGCGGGCGAGGTGGCAATTTGCCGCCGCAATCCAGAGGTTACTGGGATAGCAATCTGCAACCCCCTCTTTTCCTTGCGAATAATTTTACGATTTCACCGCCAGAAATGCCGTGCGGGCGACATCCAGCGTCGCATCAATGTCCCCTTCCGTATGCGCCGTGGACAGAAACCACGACTCGAATTGCGAGGGCGGCAGCATGATGCCCCCATCCAGCATGGCCCGGAAAAACTTGGCGTACGCCACCGTGTCACAACCCAGAGCGTCCGCATAATTGGTGATGGCCGACTTGCCGGGTCCCGCGAAGAACGGCGTGAGCATCGAGCCCACGCGCTGAACAACCAGCGGCACCCCGCCGGCAAGGGCCGCTTCCACGAGCCCGGCTTCGAGACGCGCCGCCAGCGATTCGAGCTGCGTATACGCGCTGCCATCCGCCAGCAACTCCAGCGTCGCGCTGCCCGCCGCCATCGACAACGGATTGCCCGAAAGCGTGCCCGCCTGGTAAATGGGCCCGGCGGGAGAGACCTGGTTCATCAGCGCCGGTGATCCACCGTAAGCGCCCACGGGCAGGCCGCCGCCGATGATTTTGCCGAGGCAGGTGAGATCGGGCTGAATGCCCAAACGCGTCTGCGCCCCGCCAAAAGCCACACGAAAGCCTGTCATGACTTCATCAAAAATCAGCAGCGTGCCGTGCTGCGTGCAAAGCTCGCGCACCGCCTCAAGATAGCCAGCTGCCGGCGGGATGACGCCAATGTTGCCGCACACCGGTTCGAGAATAAACGCGGCGATGCGGTCGCGGTGGGCTTCAAAAACTGCCTTGGCCGCCGCGCTATCGTTGAACGGAACGAGCAGCGTGTTGGAGACCACCGCTTCAGGAATGCCCGGTGACGACGGATGGCCGTGGGTAGTCGCCCCCGAACCCGCCTCAACCAGCAACGCGTCCACATGCCCGTGATAGCAGCCGGCAACTTTGACCAGCAAATCCCGTCGCGTCGCGCCCCGCGCCAGGCGGATGGCCGACATCGTGGCTTCCGTGCCCGAGTTGACGAAACGCATCATCGGCACGTGCGGCATCGCCCCAGCGACCAGCGTCGCCAGTTTCACTTCCGATTCCGAACAGCACCCGTATGTCGATCCCTTATCGATCTGTTTCGCAACCGCCGCGCGAACGGTGGGGGGGCAGTGTCCCGCAATCAGTGGCCCATAAGAGAGGACGTAATCAATGTACGAGTTGGAATCGAGATCCGTCAGCCGCGCGCCTTTGGACTCTTTGATGAATACCGGTGAAATGTTCACCGATTTGAACGAACGCACCGGCGACGAAACGCCCCCTGGCATCAGTTTGAGCGCTTCGGCGAATATTTTCTCGCTGCGTGCATAGCGTGTTTTTGGTTTCGAAGCTTTGGCCATAAGAGCGTTAGTGTACGCGAAAGTGGGGCTTGTTGGGAATGAGGGAACTGGCCGCCCGCCTTGGGTGAAAGGATTAGGTGTGCGTAGGGGTGGCCCCAAACGCTCCCCCTTGCACCAAATCCCTTTCCACCCGATAACAGTGTCCCGTCGCCTCCCGCGACTTTATACTGCCCGCCATGCCTCCAGCCGGTCCTAACAGGAGTTCCTCATGAAATACATGGATGCCGTCAAATTTCCCATGTCCAATCCCAAGTGGCTGGTCAATCTGCTCCTCACGGGCCTGTGTATGCTCATTCCCGTGGTCGGGCCTATTGTCGTCCTGGGCTATGGCGTGGAAGTGAAAATCTTCGTCATCCAAAATGGCTATGCGGCCAGCTATCCCCTCTTTGATTTCGCCCGCTTCTCCCAATACCTCGTCAAAGGAATCTGGCCCTTCCTGGTCGCACTGGTTCTTAATCTGGTGCTGATGCCCTGCATGATGTGTGTTTACCTGCCCGCGATTCTGGGCCCCCACATGACCAACGATCCTTCCCTTGGCATCTTGTTGTCCTGCGGCAGCGCGGTGCTCCTTGTTCCGCTGTCACTTCTATTGGCTATCGTGGCCATGCCCATCATGCTTCGGGCGTCACTCATGCAGGATTTTGCCGGGGCCTTCAACTTCGCCGCTGTGAAGGATTTCGTCTCCCGCACCTTCATGACCCTCGTGGTGACGCAACTGTTTATCATGCTCTTCGGCTTGATCCTCACCCCCATCGGCCTTTGCCTGTGCTTCGTGGGCATCTATCCGGCGATGACCTACTTGATGCTCGTCAACTGGCATCTGTGGACGCAAATCTACGAACAATATCTCTCCCGTGGCGGCCAGCCCATCCCCATCAAGAACACCGCCCCGAGCGCCTTCCCCGTGCAGTAATCCACTCGCCTGAGTCTACGTACTGGCCAGAACTCCCCCCGCGCAATACCGCCGGTAGAGTCGCTCCGCCCCGAAGAAACGCCCCCCGGGCTTGCACCATCCTCATGCAACCGAATAATAGGTACGCCTTGCCCCACCGCATCGCGATGCGCGGGAATCACCACATGCCCGCTGTTTCTCCTGCCTCAACCCCGCCCGTTAGTCCGCCTTATCCCCCAGAATAATTCTCATGTATCCGTAATCCCGGTACAGCGTCAAACGCATCGACACCACGGTCCCCCCAATCTTCGCCGCCTCGCCATATTGCAGATAACCCGCGCGCTCCGCCACCGCCGGCGGCAACCGCGACTCGATCCCCACCTGCACCACGCTACCCGCTATTTCCATCTTGTTCGGCAGCCGAAACTCCACCGGAATATATTTCGATCCATCCGCACGCACGACCACTTCCCCCATGTTCGACGCCCGCGCCTCCATGGCGATCTTTCGCCCCGTCGCATTCTTCGTCAACCACTCATTCATCGCCTTCGTGTCATAAACCATCCTCTCCCCGTCAGGCCGCTTCGGCCACAATTCCTTCGGGCATTCCTTGAGCAAATCCCCCAGCGTCACCACGGTCTTCGCCTTGGCTTCGTCGATCTTCACCTTGACGTCCACCGGACCATTGCCGCCCAGCCATTTGCCCGGCTCGCCCGGCTTGATGGAACCCTTTTCCACCTGCTCACGCAATGCTTCCAGTTGCTTGCGGGCCTCGCTCATCTTGTCCGCAGGAAGCTTCCCGCTATCCATCAGCAACTCAATCTTGTTGCCCGCCAGCATTGCCAGCGAAAACTTATCAAAGGGATGCGCTGCCGACGTCCGCGACACCTCCGCAATTGCCAGCGACAATGCGTAAACCTGCAGCGGATCCTTCCTCGTCGCCTCCGACGCATACGTCTCCTTGATCACCCCCGCCAGCTTCTGCAAATCCTTGCGATCACTCCGCGCCGCAAATATCCCCGCCTGCTCCACATTGGCATACAATGCCAAATGCAGCAACGCACATTGATTGTTGGCAAACGCGTCCTCGGCATTCGTCCTCAGCATCTGCTGCCACTTCGGCCACATTCCCGAAGCCATCACCGAACGCGTCGCCCACGCCCCCGCTTCAGCCACTTGCTCCGCCCGGCCCGGAGCCTTCTCCCGGCACTTGTTGAATGACTCCCGCGCCTTCTTGAGGCTCTCTTCGGCATCCTTCGGAAACCCCGCCTGTACCTGCATCCGCGCCAGCGTCGCAAACGCATCCGCCGTGATATCCAGCATCAAATCCGTCGGACTCGTCGAGGCTGACAATATCAAATCATTCAGGCAGTCCGCCTTCGCCTGCGTCACCGCCAGCGTCCGCTCATTCAACAACGGCAAAACCGCGTTCGCCCGCGCCGCCCGCTCCTCCAGCGGCGCCCCGCCCCGAATCGACATCCCCACCGCGTGCAACATCAAAAAACGCTTCAGCTTCTCACTCTTCGTCCCGGCCGCCGCCTCGGCCAGTTCCTTCGACAGCTTCCGCCGATCTTCCACCCGACCCGCCAACGCCCGCGTGATCTTGTCCGCGTATTCCTTCTCAAACACTTCCTGATCGACCGCATCCATCAGCGGTTTGTTAATCGCCTCAAAATACGGGTGAAAACGCAAATCCTTATCCACCTTCGGCGCTGCCGTCGGTTGCGTCATCGCAATCGGCGGCTTCTCAGTCGATGGTCTTCTCGGCTTCACCGACGGCACTTTCGGCTCCGGCGGCTCTACGGGAATGCTCGGCGGCGTCTCCTCCGGCGTCTCCTCCTCCTCCTTCGGTTCCTGCTTCGGCTCAACCTTCGGAGTGACCGGTCGAATGACTCTGTCCGGACGCGAAATCGGCGCCACCACCGTCTCGTCGTAAGGCTTTACATTTGGAAAAAGCTCCCCCGGATCGCCCGCGTGCGCCACTTCCGTTCCCGCCGCCAGTGTAATCGCCAATCCCAATGCAAAACGTGCGTGCCGAGGGGATATCCACATGGTGTAATCTACCTTCTAATTCGAGCAACCAAAAACCCACGTCGCCCGATGCCACTTTTTCCACAATGTACTACATAACTAACGTTTCTCAGATGAGAATATTATCGTAAAATGCCGCATCTTCGCAACAAATATCTCCAACTGCGACGAATCACCCAGGCGAAAGTTCATATTAACCTGACAATTTTGCCCTTCATCGTCCCTTTGATCCTTTGGTTATTGCGAATAATCACCTATGAAATAGCACGCAAAAACTTTCTCTCCCCACTTGCTGATCTTTCCCCCTTTTCTCGCGTATAGTGACACAGTTGTTATCGCGCACCCTCTTTCTGGAGTAGCCAGGAGTCCCTATGACCATCTTTACCAACGCCCTCAAAACCGCCGCCCTCCTCGGTCTCATGATCGGCCTCTGCCTCGGCATCGGCTGGGCCGTCGGCAGCACCCAAGGCATGATCATCGGCTTCGTCTTCGGCGGCGGCATGGCCCTCGTCAGCTTCTTCTTCTCTGACAAAATCGCCCTCATGAGCGTCCACGCCCAACCCGTCTCCCGCGAATCCGCCCCCGAACTCTATGACCTGACCAAACGCCTCTCCGATCGCGCCGGCATCCCCATGCCCCGCCTCTACTTCTCTCCCGAGCCCGCACCCAACGCCTTCGCCACCGGACGCAATCCCAAAAATGGCGTCGTCTGCGTCACCGCCGGCCTCATGGAAATGATGTCCGGCCGCGAACTCGAAGGCGTCATCGCCCATGAACTCTCCCACATCAAACATCGCGACATCCTCATCAGCACCATCGCCGCCATCATCGCCGGCGCCATCAGCCAAATCGCCTGGATGATGATGTGGTTCGGCGGCGGCAGCCGCGATAACCGCGATGGCGGCCCCCTCGGTGCCATCGGCGCCATCCTCATGATCATCCTCGCCCCCCTCGCCGCCATGCTCATCCAACTCGCCATCAGCCGCAGCCGCGAATACGCCGCCGACGCCCGCGCCGCACAACTCGCCGGCGGACCCGAAGGACTCATCAACGCCCTCAAAAAACTCGAGATCGGCAACCGCCGCATCCCCATGAACATCAACCCCTCCGAACGTCACATGTTCATTGTCATGCCCCTCACCGCAGGCGGCGGATTGACCGAACTCTTCCGCACCCACCCGCCCACCGAAAAACGCATCGCCAAACTGATCGAAACCCTCAACTCCCCCAACCCCTACGCCACCGCCTGAATCGCCTCATCTCATGGGATAAGAGTCACCCCTTCAGCACCGTCAACCGCGCCCCCGCCTTCCGCCGCACCTCCGGATTCCCCAACTGCCCGCACGCCCCCATCAAATCCCGCCCATGCGTCACCCGCCGCTTCGTAAACACATAATGACTCTTCAACCGCGCCATAAACGCCAATATCACTTCCTCGCTCGGCGTCTCGTAACTCGCATACCGCTGCGGGTTATACGGTATCAAATTCACAATGCACTTCAGCGGCTTCACCCATTCAGCCACCGCATCCGCATCCGCCAGCGAATCGTTCACCCCTTTGATCATCACGTACTCAATCAAGTACCTTCCCCGCCCCGCCTTCGGATACTCCACCAACGCCCGCTGCAAATCCGCCAGCGGCATCCCTTTGTTCACCGGCATCAACTCATCCCGCAGTTTGTCGTTCGCCGCGTTCAATGAAATCGCGATCCGCAAATTCGGCCACTTCAATTCCCCCAACTTCCGCAAACCGTCTATCCGCCCCACCGTGCTCACCGTGATCTGCGACATCGGAAAATCCAACCCCGCCGGATCGTTCAACACCCGTATCGCCTGCGCCACCTCCTCCAAATTATCCAATGGCTCACCCATCCCCATGAACACAATGTTCTGGATCCCATCGTTGTGATACGTAAATCGCGCCGCCTGGGTCCGCCGCACATGCCCCGCCTTCCCCGCATCCGCCCCCTCCGACCGCGCCTCCACCGGCCCTTCACCCCGCATCATCTCCCCCCGAATCCGCCGCGCCACCACCCGCTGCCGCACAATCTCCCCCGCCGTCAAATTCCGTATCAACCCCATCCGCCCCGTCTCGCAAAACGTACACCCCATTCGGCAACCGATCTGCGACGACACGCACAGCGTATGCCAGCTCGTCGCGCGATAACTCGTCATCGGTATGATCACGCTCTCCGATTCCAAACGCTTCCCCTCCCGCTCCCCGCACGGCAAACAAAACTTCACCGTCCCCTCATCCTCCTCCCGCCGCGACACCTCCGGCAACCCCACCCCCTCCCCGCGCCGCACCATCGCCTGATATTCCTCCCGCACCGCCTGCACATGCTTCCCCCGCCCGCGCGCAAACTCCTCCAGCGTCCTCCCCAGCGGCTCTTCCAACTTCCACAACTTCGCACTATCCATCCCTCAAAGTGTACCAAATCCCCCCCCCACCCCCCACTGCACGCACTGCCAATCCCGGCCCCGGCAATCGCCGCCATCGCCAGATGGTTGAACGTCCGATCAAACGGACGCTCGGAATGGCCCCTGAAACTCCGCGCTCTGGAAAATTCCCCGCCGCACGATGCCTAAATCCCCCGTCTCCACCCAGTTCCTACCCCGCCTCCCGCCCCGCCTACATACCCCCCACCTCCCGCGTCGTCGAAGTCGCAGGCATCGTCGTCGCCTGCGTCGCCGCCGGCCCTGTCATCGGTCCCGGCCCTGCCCCAGCTCCCTCCTGCCGCCACACCTTCTGCATCCCCTCCAACGCCTCCTTCAGCTTCTTCTTCCGCAACTCATTCAACTCCACCGGCAAATCGCTCTCCCGAATAAATACCTCCACGCTGTTCCCCTCCTTCCCCACCGGCAGCGTGTAACGCCCCACGATCGTGTCCATCCGCGGCGCCACCACCACCGCCTGCTTCCCCGCTATGTGCAGCAGCACCGAATCCTCCCGCACATCAAACGCAATCCCCGTCGCACCCGCCAACGTCTCCAGCGTCTGGATCACGCTCCCATTGTTCGAATTCAAACTCACCACCGGTATCGCCTGGAACAACCCCGGCTCCGGCGCAATCCGAATCCCCGACAGATGATTCAACTCCGCCACCACCTTCTCCAGCGGCGTGTTCGTAAATGATATCTGCACCGGACGCTCCATCTGCCGGTAAATCCACCGCTTCATCGGCATGATCCGCACCGTCGCACTGTTCGCCGCCACACCCACCCCCGTCTCCACAAACCAGATCTGCCGCGTCAACTCGCTGTACGCTTCAATCGCCCGAAACGCCGTCACCGGAAATTGCTTCCGCAACTGCTCCACCGCCTTGTCATGCACCGTCGGATCATCCGTGTTCGCCACCGTCACCACCAGCCCCGGACGCCCCGTCGCATTCCGTAGCATATCCGTCCAATCAAACCCGTTCGTCGGCGGCGTCTTCAACTCCACCGTCCGCAACTCCTGCAGCAACTTCAATTCTTCCCACTCCGCCTTCCGCCCGATCCGCGCCAGCGGATCCGATGGACGCACGATCACCGTCGCCCCCGACACCGTCTGCTGCAGCCCCAGCGGTATCAGCACTTCCTCGATCGCATCCCGCAACTTCGACTGCCGGAAATCCGCCGACACCTTCGTCGACGCCCCGTAAGGCAGCGCGTTGTAACACGCCGGGTCCACCTGCAACGCAATGTTCGCCTTCTCCGCGATCTGCTTGAACGCCTCCCCCAACTCCACCTTCTGCAACTTCAAATCAAATGGCTGATCCAGCGTGCGCTGCAGCGCCGCCTCCGCGCCCACATCCGCCGCCCGCGCCGCCCCGGCCGAAAAAATCCCGCCAGCCCCGCCGCCAGCAACATCGCCACCGTCTGTCGTTGAACCCAATGCATATCCATCTCCTTAAAATGCAGAGCTTCTATCTTACCCTATTGACCCCCGCTTGCCCCCAGAGTTGATCCCGAACCCTGCCGATCACGAAATCCAAAAAATCTCCGCCGGCCTCCGCCCCCGCGACGCCTGAGCCCATGGCCACTCCAACAACGCACTGGTCAATACGAAATCCGGCCTCAGCCTCATGGCAATTCCTTTTGTCCAATTGGGCGCATCGCTCGGCCTCGATGAAGTCACCGGCGCACTCCGCATCAAAGGCTCCTCACGTTCCCGGCCCCGACCTCAAAAAACTTCCTTCCTCCACAAGCGGTTGTCCGTTTACACTAGCCCCCATGGCCCCCCAGCCCTCCGCAATATTCAAAATGGCCCTGGATGGAACGCCCCGTGGCGCGCCCTGTAAAATTACACCTACGAGCCGCGCCCACGTCCCCGGTACACCCTGGCCGTCGAGCGCAATGCCGCCACCTCGACCCCCGTCCTGGTCAAGTGTTTGTAACGCCCCACCCAAACACCCCTCCAAAAGGATGCCCCGTGAACCTGCCCGACGCTGACCTGCCCTTGCCCGGCGGCTTGCATGCCACACCCCATCGCTTCCTCTGGCACTCCCCCACGCGCACCGCCATCCTCGCCGATCTTCACCTCGGCCTCGAAATCCAACTCCGCGCCGCCGGCATCTTCATGCCCGACGACGCCCCCGCAATTCTCCCCCCATGGTCCGCCCTCCTCGCCCGCGCCCCTCAACGCATAGTCATCGCCGGCGACTTCTTCGACCACCCCGCACCCGCCCCCGAAACCATCGCCCACGCCCGCGCCCTCCTCCACCAGTTGCCCGCCGATTGCCCCGTCACCCTCACCCGCGGCAACCACGATCCTTCGCCCACCGCCCTCCGCGAAATCTTCGCAACCTCCTCCGTCGAAACCTGCGACTCCACCCGCCTCGGCCCCTGGCTGATCGCTCACGGCGACAACCTCACCTTCCTGAAATCCCCCGCCCGCCTCCCGCCCGGCGTCACCGGCCTGATCGTCGGCCACCAACACCCCGCCGTCCTACTCGCCGACCGCGTCCAATCCGCCAAAATGATCTGCTACGCCCTCTGCCAAATCCCCTTCCCCGAAATCCACCCACGCTCCCCCTTCTCCCTCCTCCTCCTCCCCGCCTTCTCCCGCACCTCTTTAGGCTCCAACCTCCTCACCCCGCGCCATTGGATCCTCGACCTCCCCCTCCCCGCCGATAAAGACGTCCACATCGCCGGAATCGTCGGCGATCGCGTCCTCGATTTCGGCCCCCTCGACGCCCTCCGCCCCTAGGCCGTTTTGTTTTTCAGTTTACCGGTGCTACCCTGAAAGCCTCCGCTTGTCGCGGCAACGTATATCCAGACATCCACGCCCCAGGAGTCGTTTTGGCGACCGCGAAGCTCAGCAGTCTTACCCCCGCGCCACTACGAAGGTCCGGCACTTCGGCTCCCCTCTCCGCCCCGGCTCTGGCGCACA
This sequence comes from Phycisphaerae bacterium, assembly GCA_038248985.1. Taxonomy (GTDB): domain Bacteria; phylum Planctomycetota; class Phycisphaerae; order WQYP01; family WQYP01; genus JBBRWV01. Next base: position 5,428 of record JBBRWV010000007.1, on the reverse strand, counting down.
TGAACGTGCCGGAACCCGCCCCGGTGGACGCGCCGCCGCTTCCCGCCGACCCCAATGAAGCCCTGCGCCTCCACGGGTCCTGGCTCCGCGCTGTCGCCATCGCTCGGCTCCGCGGCTTCGAAGGCTCCGAGGATGTCATGCAGGACGTGGCGATGGCCGCCGTGCGAAACTGGGAAACCCTTCGCACTGCCGCCAACGCCAAGGCCTGGTTGTACCGCCTCACCGTCCGCGCAGCGCTCATGCACCGACGCACCCTCGGCCGCGCCCGAAAACGCGTCAATGAGGCGATGCTGACCTATACCCAACGCCACGGGGCCACCGAAGTCGCCCCCGCGCGTCGCACCGATGACCCCCTCGGCGGCAGCGGCGGAACCGATCCGCTCGGCTGCATCCTCGATAGCGAACGGCACGTCCATCTCCGCGCTGCCGTCGCCCAACTGCCCGTCAAGGATGTCGAAATGTTGCTCCTCAAACACGTCGATGACTGTAGCTATCAGGAAATCGCCGAACGCCTCGGCGTGACCGCCGGCGTCGTCCAGATGCGCCTGTTTCGCGCGCGACAGAAATTACGGGAACTGCTCCTGGAAACCTACCCGGAGGTATAACCATGAATGAGAACACAAAAATGAACCCGCTCAATCAACCCGCAAAATCCCTCATGGATTCCCCCATGGAGCTCGAAATGCAAATCGATCTCCTCGTCGATGAAGAACTCGCCGAAACCCAACGCCAGGAATTGCTGCGCCACCTCGAACGTCAGCCCGGCCTCTGGCGATCCCTCTCCATTCGCTTCCTCGAACGCCAAACCGAAAAACGCACCGCCCGCCACATCCTCATATCCGCCACCCCGTTGCCCGTTCCCCAAAGCACCTCCGACAATCGCCTGGAAAACGCCGCCCTCCAAGCCCCCAACCCCTACGTCCTCCCGCAAAAAACCCTCTGGAAAATCGGCCCCCGCGCCCTCGCCGCCGGCCTGCTCGTCGCCGCCGTCTCCGCCTTCACCACCTGGTATGGCCTCACCAACCGCCCCGTAACTCCCCCCACCGATAACGCCATGATCACCGCCAACCTCCCCGGTGCCGTCGTCGGCATGTCCGAGATGGTCAGCGTCGATGTCCCCGTCTCTCACGAACGCGGCAACGCCATCTCCTCCTCCATGTTCATGACCTCCGACTCGCAAGACGCTCTGCCCTCCCGCCAGTCCCTCGTGATTCAACCCGATGGCCAAGGCGGTGCCGTGGTCGTTCCCGTAAACACCCTTACCAGCGTTAGCTGGCAGTAAAATAGGAACCGTCAAAACGTGCCGCGACCCACTCCCAACTTCTTCCTGACTGCCGCCCTTTTCGGCACCCTGTTCAGCACCCTTCTCGGCACCGGCGCTCACGCCCAGTCTCCCACCGAGCTCAAACAACGCGCCGCCCTCGAAGCCGCCTTGCCCAAAAATCAATACTGGTTCGGCGTCGCCGTCGAAAACATCCCCCCCGTCATCGCCAAACAACTGAAGTTGCACAAAGATCAGGGCCTGATGGTCGTTTCCGTCCTCCCCAATTCCCCCGCCGAAAAAGCCGGCCTCAAAGCCGATGATCTCCTCGTGGAAATCAACGGCCGCCCCATCACCTCCCAGGAAGAACTCGCCCACGCCGCCAATATTCTCCGCGCCCCCGAGACGCCCAAAAGCGTTGAGCAGGGCTCCAGCAAAAGCCCCACCAAGGGCGAAGAGGCAACCCCCCAAATCGACGACAAGGCCCCGCCCGAACCCCCCGCCCGCGCCCTCCTCCCCGTCACTTCCAAAATCACCTACTTGCGCGAAGGCGATCGCACCACTGTCAACATCGTCCCCGAGCAACGCCCCACCTCCATGGTCGCCATGGGCGCCAACCTCGCAAATTTCCAACCCAACGCCGGCGGCGATCCCAAAGGCGCCTCCCAGGGCCGTGCCCGAAACTACGTCCTCCCCAACGGTGCCCAGGCCCAGGTCGGCCCCGGCTACCGCCTCGACCTCAACGGCCCCGACGCCTCCATGACCATCCAGTCCATCAAATCCATCGTCAGCGGCGGCCAAACTGTCGTCCTCACCCGCGAAACCGACGCCCACGGCCAAACCCGCGCCAGCATCACCGTCGGCTCCGTCAAGCACGACGTCGATCCCGCACACCTCGACAAACTCCCCCAAGAACTCCGCCCCCTCGCCGAACAACTCCTCAAAACCCCACCCACCCGCAGCCCTTCAGTCCCGTCGACGCGCCCCGCCACCCCCGCCATGGAGGAGCGCGTCAAAGAACTCGAAAAGCAAAACCGCCTCCTCCAGGAACAACTCAAAGCCCTCATGCAGCACATGAACGAATCCGCCCCCACCACCCAAAAATCCGACTAATAAAAACGGTGGGGGGGTGATCGGTCTCCGTAACAGGTTTCGCCTGCAACCCACTCCGTACCTATCGCCCAAAAATCTACCTCGCTCTATGGCCCGCGCCATCTGTCGTCCATCTTGTTGCTGCGCCTACAAGTGCGTATACTTGATTGCATGACTCCTGCAGCTCGGCAAGCACTCCGCGTCATCCGTCAGTGCATCGAGGACGATGGCTATTCATTGACTATGCACTTCACCGCACGCATGATCGAACGCGGATTATTCTGGCCCGACATCCATGTCGTATTTCACAAACCCCAGGATATGCAATCTCCAGGAATGGATAAATATCTTCGCCCGAAATGGATCATTCGCGGCGCTGCCGCCACCGGGGATCTGATCGCCATCGTCTGCGTCGTGGAAATGGATGAAACCCACACCGAGTTTATTACCCTTTACTGGGAGGACCCATGAGCACCACTGCCACCCCTAACGCCTGGAAACCCGGCCTCGATCTTCCCTATACCGTCTCCTTTGGACCCGACGCAATGCTCGCCATCACCCTCCGGGCCGCATGGCTGAAGCCTGACCGATCGGGCCGGCCGACCCTGCTCCCCTCCGCCGTCCGCGCACTCGATAGACTCCGCGCGGTTTTTACCACGCAAAAAAAAATCACACCCGGCTTCATCCTCAGCCTCCGCGAAGCGCTGGGCCTGAATCAAAGTGACTTCGCCCGCAAGTTACGCGTATCCAAAATGACCGTCAGCCGCTGGGAATGTGGGCGAATGTATCCTCGCCCTCCCGTCGTTCGTGCGATCCTCACCCTGCAAGCTGCCGCGCGCATCCAAGGCGTGAAAATTGATGGCGATAAACCTGCGCGAAAACCCTCCACTTCGGTCCATACCCCTTCTCCCAAACGTTCCCTGAAAAGTCGTCATTCCCAGCCTCGCGCTTCCCAACAAGCCGCAGAACGCACTTCCGTTTAATCTGGCCTCTTGCGTATTCACTCCCCTCATTCCCCCAGAAAGGATCCCCCCACATGCCTCGCCCCCGCATCGGCCTCACTCTCGACCTCGCCTCCCCCGACCAACTCCACCCCGCCAGCCGGGACTCCTGCCAACTCAACGCCGCCTACGTCGACGCCGTCCTCCACGCCGGCGGCCTCCCTATCCTCCTCCCCCACACCCCCGGCCCGCCCGACCTCGAAACCCTCGCCCACATGCTCAACTCCGTCGACGCTCTCCTCCTCCCCGGCGGCCCCGATGTCGACCCCGCCCTCTACGGCCAACCTCTCCACCCCTCCACCCAAATCATGCATCCCCGCCGCCAAAATTTTGACTTCGCAATCCTCAACCTCGCCGAAGCCCGCGCCCTCCCCATCCTCGGCATCTGCCTCGGTTGCCAGGAAATGAACGTCCAACGCCGCGGCACACTCCACCAAAACCTCACCGAAAATCTCCCTCAGCCCCCCTCCGCCGAAAATCCCTTTCAACATCACTACGATCGCGTCCGCCTTGCCAACATCTATTCCGCCGCGCAACACCCCGTCACCGTCCGCCCCCGCACCCTGCTCCACCAAATCCTCGGCACCGAAAACCTCCCCGTAAATTCCCGCCATCGCCAAGGCATCGCCACACTCGGCCACGGCCTCGTCGCCTCCGCTCTCGCCCCCGACGGCCTCATCGAAGCCATCGAAGATCCCACCCTCCCCTTCTGGCTCGCCGTCCAATGGCATCCCGAAGACATGCCCGCCACCCCCAGCGAAACCCTTTTCTCCGCCCTCGTCGAAGCCGCCGCCCAACTATTCCCCACTCGCCCCCGCGCCTAATGTTAAAAAACCGAATTCGCCAAACAATGCTATCCGTTGTGCGTTATTTAAAAAAGTGAAACATTCGGCCCATTCTGCCGATACATTCGATAAGACCTTTCCTTTTTGACTTACCGGAGAACCCTCCATGACGTTGGACTTCCGAACTGTTTTTCAGCGTGCCCTCGGCTACGAAGACTACCTCCAAAAATATGCCACCCCTGAAAATCTCGCCCGCTGGAAAGCCTCCTACGATTCCATCTCCCTCCACTCCCAGCAGCAGCAACTCCTCGCTTCCTTCGGCCGAAAAATGCACGTCCTCTGCCTCGCCGGTGCCTGGTGCGGTGACTGCATCGCCTCCTGCCCCATCTTCCAAAAATTCGCCGAGCACTCCCTCCTCATTGATCTCCGCTTCGTCCACCGCGTCCAGGATTTCAACCCCGATTCCCCCGCGCCCCACAACACCCTCTACAAACCCGGCACCGCCTCCGACCCCGAAGATATCCGCTCCAAACCCATCGGCAAAATCCTCGTCAAATGGGGCATCCTCAACCAGGAACGCGTCGAAAAAGCCCTCCTCACTCAAGAAGCCCACAAAGCCACCGGACTCAACGTCCGCATCGGCGACGTCATGACCCAGCTCGGCCTCATCACCGAAGATCAACGCGACGCCGCCCTCGCCGCCCAGTCCGGCTACGACGACCTCGAAACCTGGGATCACGCCATCGCCAAAGAACTCTCCATCTGCGGCGCACCCCGCGTCCCCATGCTCCTCTTCCTCAGCGAAGACTTCTACGAGTGCGGCCGCTTCGGTGAACGCACCCTTGCCACCTACCGCAACAAAATCGCCAAACAACGCGCCGGCCGCGAAGGCGCCTCCTGCCCCACCGGCCTCGCTCTTCCCGCCTCCGAACTCCAATCCGCCAACATCGCCGAATGGCTCGGCCACTTCGAACGCATCCAATGGATGCTCACCACCAGCCCACGCCTCCAACAACTCCACCACGAAGTCTGACGGCACCAACAATGCCCGCCCAACCCCGGCAAATTCCCATCCCCCACTGCGCCCACCCCTCAGCCCGCTTGCCTCACTCCCCACAAGTCCATTTCCCCTTTCCGTTTCCCCGCCCCTCCGCTAACCCGACTTCCGCAGTTCGACCTTGAGAATATTTTTTTCGTGCGTGAATCGACGATGGGGCGTCGCTACGGGGGGGGATGCTCCTGAAAGTCGATGTAGTGAAGACCAAGCCCGGTGCGGACCGGGTGTCCGG
>JBBRWV010000006.1:0-52419 GCA_038248985.1 Phycisphaerae bacterium | reverse complement strand
GCGGCTCGTATCGTCCTTGAAACTTATTCGCCATCCTAAGGCCTCCTTGCCCGCGTCGTAATTAGTCCTTTCAATGCATCGAACCACAGGCCCCTCTGACATGATATTATTTGACATTTATTGATGCGCCGGCCCTTAGTCATATCTGTTTTGGCGCTCACGGTCGCCGTTTTTTCGATGCGATCCGACAACTCACCCGAGATCATCCTCCCGGATACACCTTATTACAATGAAGTCACCAAGCAGATCGTCATGATGCCGCCCGGACAGGTTCCTCCTATCACCGGAAATGAAGGCGCAATTCTGGTTCGCGCGTACATGAACGAGGGCTCAAAAGACAGCATCCGTTACCTCGAAAAATATACCCCGGAAGGCCAAGCTGCCGCCGAACAATTCCTCAGCAGCGCACCTTTGCAGGCACGCGCCGGAATTTTGAACAATCCGCTCGACGGGCAACTGGTTCGCCTTCCCCAGGATGATTCGCCTTGGATTGCCGGTAATACAGCGGCAGGGCGGGCCATCACAGGCCATACAGACAACGATGGCCACGGCCATTGAATCTCAAGGTGTCCAATTTTCAGAGGTGATTTCATGAAACGTCGTGCATTTACCCTTATTGAGCTTCTGGTCGTTGTTGCCATCATTGCCCTGCTCATTGCGATACTCCTGCCCTCATTGTCCCGAGCACGCGAACAAGCCAAGCGAACGGCGTGCGGCACGAATGCGCGCTCGCTGATGTTGGGCCTTAATATGTACTTTTCGGAGTACAACAATGGCCAACCGATTCATGGCCAGGGATATGCCGCCGGAGCTTTGGGTGGCAACGGTGGCCAAATCATGGAAAACTTTTATGCCGTCCTGTTGACACCCTACATAGGCCCGCAAGAAGTGGGATCGCTCCCCAATACGGGCGGCAACTATGATGGTCGCTGGATCGGGTTCTACAAAGGCCTGGTCAGCGGCTCGGTCCGCAAATCCGTTTTCTTTTGTCCTTCCGAAACCTATAAATTGTCACAATCTGAGATCACGCAAATTAATGCGATCGATTCGAGCACTGCGGCCGGCAACTCGGTTATGCCTTGGGTTATGTTTACCAGCTATGGCGTCATCGAAAAATCATGGCATTATTCGGGCACTACTTTTGGTGATGATCAGGGAAGCGGCGATGGAACCAGCGGTCCAGCGGTTCCCACCACATCCGCGGGGGTGGATGGCTTCCTTCGTTCCAACATGGGCACCCACTTGGCCACAGGCAAAAGCAACACAGGATCGCCGGCGGATGTCGGCGTCTTTGGCCATGTTCAGGGGGCCAAGAGCGGCTTTATGTTTATTAAGCAATACAATCAAAGCGGATCCAGTGATTGGTGTGGACTTTCTTACAACACCAAGAATTCGCACAACAACATATTGCCTTTCTCCTTTCTGGATGGGCACGCGGAAAATATCAGCTTCAGCGATATTCAGAACACCAACTTGTATGGCCCCAGTGGCAGTCGGTCCCTGTGGAACTCCGCCAACTAATGGGGATCGGGCCGCACGTCAGCCAACGACACAAGCCCTGACTGGAAACATTTCCAATTCAGGCAAAATACGCCATTTATTTTGCGTTATTGACACCTGCGTTTTCTGTGTTAAACTTGGGAGAGACAAGCTCGCGCGAAACAATTCATTTCTTTTTTCACCCGCTTGCACCACCTGCTCCAACAATTCTGATGCTTGCGGATTCACTATAGAGCGCTACGGAGTTGTTGTGCTTGTTGATCACATGACGGGATTCATGCCATGAAAAAACGATCGGCCTTCACCCTCATCGAACTCTTGGTGGTTGTCTCCATTATCGCGCTACTTGTTGCGTTGCTTCTCCCGTCGCTTTCCAAGGCGCGGGCTACGGCGCAGCGCGTGAGTTGTGGGGCGAATATTCGGTCCGTGGGCCTGGCCTTGCAGTTTTATTTTAATGAGAACAGCAACATCAACCCAGGTGCCGCAACCTATGGCAACACCGGCGCTAAGAAAATGCTCGAATTCCTATGGCCCGTCGCTCTGGCACCTTATTTAAATATTCCCGGAGTTGCCGATGCGCCTGCTGCTGCGGACGCCACGGGGCGCTTCGCGGCTTTTGCCAAACAGATTCTGGACAATGGCGCTGGTCGCAGATCCTCCCTCTACTGCCCACTTTACAACGGCACATTGCCAGCCTACTCCTCTTGGACTTACCCCAACAGCTTCACCTATTCTTCTTATGCTTCCGTGGCCGTTGCCTGGCTCCCCAGCAACAACTATCTGGCTCAAAACGATACCGAACTTTTCACCACGGTCCCCACCTCCGATGACCCCTCCGCTCTTCAGCCGCCACCGGGTAACACCGCCGCCGAACGCACCATTCAATCCAATAACTTTTCGTTTTACTCCCGCAGGCTCGCCGCCAAGCCGCCATTCACTCCCATTTTCGGCCACAACACAGGCAGCGGCAACTTCTCGTACGCCAATGCCATTAACCGCGGCAGCTCGTGGAACTACTCCTTCGCCTTGCCCAATACCAGCAGTGCGAGCTACGTGCGCTACTCCCACGAAAACCGGCTTCCGTTTGCGTATCTCGATGGCCACATAGAAGTTATCTCCGCCGCAGAAATACTTGCGGACTACAAGGCCAACAATGGCACGGCGGATGGCACAGGCCTTACCAATTTCCGGGCCAAGTACGGCCCCAACGGGTTGGAGCCACTCTATGGTTATTCCACCAACAGTTCCTCCACTGTTCAGTTCAACACTTGGTAAGTTCCGCCCGGACTGTTTGGTCACGTTTTTCTCTTTTCTCCATGATACTTTCCTACGGATAGATAAAGTCCCGCTATGACGACTCAACGAAAACTGACCCTTGCCCTTGTCATATTTGTTCTCGCAATGGGCTCCTTGATCTTCGCGTATTACCGTTCTTTTGGATTTCCCGCCTCTGCGCAAACCAAAACGGCGGTTTTTCTGGACGAAAACACACAACAGTTTTCGTTTCAAGAGGCCAGCGCCGTCCCCCCACTTCCCGCAGCGGATGGTCCACTCTCACTCGTCTCGGCAGTTCTCAGCACTCAACATCCCGAACCTCCGGTCTTGGAAAACGTGCTGTACTTCTATCGCTTCACCCCGGAAGCCAAACACGCTCTTGAGAAGCAATACGTTGCCGACCGGGATATGAATATCGCGGCCACGCTGTTCCAGCAGATTGAAGGCAAGGAAGTCCGCAAGCCAGCGCCCAGTTCGCCTTGGGTGGCCGCAGACTCTTCCGAAGGTCAGAATATAATGAACCCGCCCAGTCCCTGATCGGCCCCTCCAGATTCACCACTGGCTTTTCACGACAGTCATTGCGCCGTCGCGCCCTCAATAATCGCCTGCCCCTCTTTGCTCGTGGCGGAAACCCAGGGCGATCCCTCGGCAAATCTTCGAACTTCTTTGCCTTCGTTTTCTTCCAGAAATATGTTCGTGTAGGTGCCTTTGGGATTGGTCGCAACCGCAAGGCTCAGTCTTTGTTTTGCTTCAGCGGTAAAGCGGAACAAGTAGTGAACGCTCTCCGGCTTCATCGACTCATCCGAAGTGACTGCGCGTACCAGACTCTCCGCGCCACTTGCACCACGCAAAGCAGGAATTTCTGTAGAAGGCCGACGCGTTAACGTGCCGTTGGATTCATCAAAATAGATGTCGCCTTGGGGAGCGCTGTTGGATTGGCGTTGATTGGCATATACAACCGCAACGCAGATTATGATGAGGACCACCGTTGCAGACGCCGCGAGTCGAGGACGCTGATTGAGAAATGAAAATAAACTGCTCATAAGTGTCTACTCCATTTATCAAGTCGAAAAATACAGCGCTGACCAAGACCGCATCCGCATCTCCTGATTGGATTTTACCACCAGGGCTTCAAGCGAACCTTGTCGCCCGCGGACTTCGTGTAGATCGGCTCGCTGCCGGCATTGGTGCCGCCCTCGTCGTAAAACTTGACTCCCTTGGCAGTGCCGGACGATATCTCGACGCCGTAGGTCGCAACCGCCGGAGCAATAGATGCCAGGTAGTCCGCCTTAATGTCATTGAGCGAGATGAGTTCGACATGGGCATCGATGTAGGAGAACGGAAGAATATTTCCGTGAGAAAGGCTTTCATCGAAACCTGTCGAATAACTTTCTCCAGGAATATAGTAAGACCAGTTGCGTCCATCCGTGGCATTGACTCCGTTGATGGAGGTCATGGTACCGGCAGACTTGCGAATGCCCATCGAATGACCAAAGATCGGCGTGTTTGGCCGCTTGTTGGACAATTCACGTCCGAACAAAGACGAATTAAATGAAGTATTCGGTGATACAAAGGTGGTTACATCAGTCACTGAAAACACGCGAGTGGCCCCACTCCTGATGTCTTCGGGATTATCAGAAATTCCGCCAGAATACGAGCGCAACCACGTCGCTTGGACTGCGGCATAGGTAGATCGAACACCCCAAGTGTACGCGGCCTTGAAAGCGGATCCATCCGACCCGGGGGCAAAATCTGGAAGCGAGGTGGTATCTTGCCGGCAGAACAGAGAAGACTTGCGGGCCGTCCCGCCGGTGTAATTTTGGCGAATCAGCTCGTAATAACGACCCGGTTCCGTGACCCCGGCATTGCCATATGCGGAGAGCGGGATTTCGGCGATCCCCGCTACGCCCAAATAAGGCGCCAGAGCTACCGGCCAAGAGAGTTCCCAAATCCGAACCCCCGCACTGGTTGAACCCACCGCAGGGGATTGATTATCATTCTCCGCAAAATACAGTCGCAGCCCCATGGCGAGGGATCGCATGTTTGTGCCACAGGCCGTCCGTTGTGCCACCGTTCTGGCCCGGCTTAAGGATGGCAAGAGGATCGCAACAAGCAATGCGATGATGGCCACTACGACCAGCAATTCAATAAGGGTAAAACCGGAACGCTTTCTCATAACCTGCTCCTTGGGCATGAATTTGGACGAGCACGCTCGTGTATTTCACTGCTTAAGTTTTTCTGATGTCTGCTCGCGAGTCCAGGGTGAAGCAAGCTGTGCGAAAGATATGAAATGTGCTTTTCTGTATCTAATCTAATAGCGTTATCGGATAAAATCAAATACTTAAGATAGAAAATGAATAAACAAAACTATAATTCTCCTAAAATATAGCATATTTACTCACCCCCCGACAAAATGCCCCTCTTCAATGATCCAATAAACACCCTTCCTTTTCCCGACCTGTTTCCAAATTCGGTTCTCCGGCCGGGCGCGAATCCCAATTCACCCGCCCCGCCAGTTTAGCGTTGCATCAAGGCGCGGCCTTCGGGTGATTCAGCCGAAACCCCTGTTATTTACTTCGACTTGGAAGCACCCACGCTCCACCCATTCATCCCCCCTCTTTAGGCCCCTTCCGCCCCCGCTAAATCGGCAGCAAATCCTGCCTTGGCTCGCTCCACATACTTTTGCTTCTCTACCAGTTCCAGCGTGCGCCAGATCAGGAACTGCCGCCGCAACAGATCCAGGAATTTCTGCGTGGCCCGGCGGTACGAGGTCATATCCCCGCCGCGCCGTTGAATGACGAACTTCACCCGCAAAATGTTCGGATCCTCGGCCTGCCGCATCTGAATGCTGAAGCCATTCGATACGCCCAGGTCATAGGGTGCCAGGTACGAATCTCCGGCCAACACCAGTTCTTCGACCCCATCGGCCGCGGCGCGTTCCACCAATTCCTTCCGTATGACCCGGAAGTCCGGCGAGGTCGCATCCGTGTGTTGCGCCAGATACTCATCGAGAAAGCCCAGCATCCCCAGCGCGTTGCCGCCGGTCAGGGTGAACGGCACTTCCACCGAGATCTCGCCGCTCTCAGACTTCGGCAAGCTCCATCGCCCCTTTGACCCCGGTGATGCCATTTTCTTGGCCTGCTGGGCGGGATAGATCGCCGATGCCACCACGATCACCAAGACCAGCGCACACGAAATGATCGTCGATCCGGAGGAATAATTCAGCGACACCCCCGCCGCCCCAATCGCCGTCATAAACGCGGCATTCCCCAGCAGCAGTTTCGCCAGTACCAGACCGAATAAATAACCCACCACCAGTCCGATCACGCCGTAAACAATCGCCTCCACCAAAAACAGCATCCCCACATGAGCCGGTGCCAACCCCACGGAGTTCAACATCCCGATCTCATCTTTGCGTTCCTCCACCGTCCCCAGGAGCGTGTTGACGATCATGAACACGGCCAACAGGATCGGAACCACCAACTTCCCATACCCCTTCAAGTCCGGTTTGTCCTGCGATTCATAAAGCCCCGCCGCCGAAACTTCAGGTGCCTGGCGCACCACTCCGGCGAACATTGGAGTGGTCAGGCGGCGCATCAGTCGCTCCAACTCCCGTTTGGCATCGACGCCCGGGCCAAACTTCACCGACACGCTCTTGTACACGCCTTGCATTGCCTCGGTCTTGGCCACGGTGGTGATCACGACGCGGTTGAAGGGGAGATGAGGCATATGCACCGACAAATCAAATGTCGGAATATTCACCAAGTCTGAGGAATTTGCTCCCGTGCCCACAATGCCCGCCGCCGCATAATCCGCGGGCGCAATTCCCTCCCCATCCAGATCCGTCCACTTTTCCAGTACGGCGGGATCCATGATTCCCACCACCGTCATTGACTGCTGTAAGATACTCACCTCCGCCCGCGGCGTTCCCAGATCCTCCGGTCGTACGCCCAGCTGTTCTGCCACCTCCGGCGATAACAACATGTCTTCATCATGCCCTGGCCGCAACCACGTTCCCGCGATTACCACGCGTTTCATATCCAGCAATTCCGCTTCGCCGGGAGTCATGCCCACCGCCCCGCGAATGTCGGTCGTCTCGGCCCGATCCGCCCCCTCATCCATGCCACGTTGAATCAACATTGTCGTATTGCCGGACACGCCGAGTGCCCAGGGATCCTGAGAGCGCAGCTTCCACATCCGGGGCAAGACCAGATTTCGCTCCCCGAACTCGTTGGCAAAAGATACCGCGATCGAGCGAGGCATGTCGGCCCATCCCGGCAAGCGCAGGAGCAAACCCGTATAGGCGGGCGTCACCCCGAGAATCGGCGTCTGCTTGTAGGAAATCCCGGTGCTGATCGACGAAAAAGTGACAATCGCAAAGGACAGCATCGTGATCGTGGCCCCGGTCAGCGTCGTCCGCGCCAACCTTCGCGCCATCGTCGACAGCGATAGGTTCAATGCCACCCCACCGGCGGAAAAACGTTTAAAGTCCGCGGCGTGCGATCCTTCCAGTTGATTGCGGTACTGGCGGATCAAGAGCACAAACTTGCGATAGATAATCGATGTGACGACCAGCACCAGAACGAGCATGACGAACGCGAGCAGCACGATCATCGGGTTCAAGGAAATCTTGAATGCCGGATGAATATACAACAGCAACACAAACACCGCGGCAAACCACGCCAGGGTTCCCAATATCCGCCAGTTCGGATTCTTGGCACGGATGGTCAGCCGCTCGCAAAAGAATGCAAATGGCAAACACAACGCCATTAAGAATACCGATCCGATGACGGCGTCTTTGCCCTGATTCTTCACTGGCGTGTAGGCACGCAGCGCCACACCCCACGCATGGGTCGCCTCCCGGTAGGCATTCGAATAATTCTGCGCCGCGAAACTCGCCGTTGCATTATCCAGTGACACCCGCGATTCGCGTACCAACTCAGTCAGCAACTTATCCCGTATCCCCTGCTTCTCCATGATTTGCAGTCGCCCTTCGTTGACGCGTACCATGTCTGTTGCCACTTTTAGCGAGGTGAAGTCGACTTGCCGCGCCGCCCCCAGTTCAAAACCCTGGCAGATCGGCTCGCCCGTCGCGCTCACCGTTGAATCGGTGTTCATATACGCAGCGCGAACTCCCGCGAACCCCGCCGACGCCAGCGCCACCACGCTCACCCCGCTCGGGCCATATGCAATGCCGCACGTATCCACTCCCATCGAAACCGAATCATCCTTGCACACATTATCGATCGGCAGATAAATGGACCAAGCATCGGGACGCCCGAGGTTCTTCGCCTGAAGCACCCGTAGTTCATTTAGCGGCGCCATCGTCCGCGGATCCACCATGTCATACAGTGCCACCCCGCGCATCTTAGCAATTGCCACCGACACTTCGCCAAAGGGACTCGAACGGTACACCGCGTTCGACATCACTTCTACGCCGTTGGCCGAATAGTCCAACGCGTAATCCACCTCCCCGCGTTCATTGACGCGGAATCCGTACAGGTTCGTGTCCTTCTTCGCATACTTCTGCCCCTTGCCCGGAATCATCCGCATTTCATAGCGGCCTGATCGATCGACCTGGTCGACCATCGCAAATCGCACCCCGGCGATCGTCCGATTGACTTCTTTCGGTTCATTCAGCCATTGCAGGGGGTAATACACCAGCGCCCCCGGAACCGGCTCGTTGGGAAATAGTCCCGCCAACACATCGTATTCCACGGCCCGGCCAACCAGGTTCGTGGGCTTGGCATTGCTCATCTGATTCAACGTCAGCAATGACAAATCATTCGCGATCCATGATACAAACACGTTCAAAAATTTCATCGTGTCCGCGGCTTTCGCCTTGTCCACCGTCTGCGGCACATCCACCGGTGTATCCAAATACGGACGCGCCGCATTAATCGACACCAGACCGAACGCCGGCACCCCCGCCATTACCAGCGCGTTGCCTTCAGAAACCTGCGGCGAGAGGAAATTTCCCCGCTGCGTCGTCCCTTCAATTGAAAACGCATCATCCAACGGGTTTTTCTGCCGGATCCCCAAGGCCCGCCCCATCGCATTCGCGACTGGCAGGTGAGATGCATGCATATTCGGAAACAAGCTCTGGGCGGAAGATCCCATCCCGTAATTCGTGACTCCCGCCCACGATAGCTGGTCGGCTTCCGGCACCAGTTCGATATACAACCCCTGCGTCCGCGCGTCCTTGCGGCCCTCCAGAAGCCATTTCGCCACGGTCGCATCAGCCTCCGCAAGCATCGCGTCACGATCCAGATCGAACAACCGGCTGCGCAACGCCTCTGCTATCACTTCCGTGCTTAACCGCGCATCCAAATAGCGTTGGTCATCCCACTTCATCGCCCCGCCGCGGACAAATTTCACCTTTTCCACCCCGCCGACCCTGGTCTTTAACTGCCCATACCAGTTCCGCACTCCCACCAAGTAAGTCAAATCCTCAGCATTCACCTGCGCCGCATTCCGCACCTCGTGCAGATAACGAGCCGTTCGCACGCTCCTGCGTGACACGATGGCTTCCACCTGCTCAGCCAAAATTGCATCCACTTCCGCGTTGGCAGTCCCAGCCTCCCCTTCCACAATCCCCAACGCCACCCGCACATTCGAAGCCGCAGTCGCCCCATTTTCGGCCGTCTTCTGCAGTTCCGGCAGCTTGTTCTCCCTTCCGGTCCAGAACAGATACGCCAGGCTGCGCGCCCCCTGCAACGCTTCATGATGCGCGTCAGTGAACGCTATCAGTACCGAGCACTTCGGACGCGTCGTCTCATCCGCCATCATGCCGCGCAGAATGTTTAGTCCCGCAATCAGCTGCAGTGACGTATCCGCGCCATGCGGGGCCCCCGGGGCGATGCACATCGAATCCACATATACCTGGATCACCAGCAGGTTTTTCGCTTTGACCGGGTCCGCATCAGTTCCGGGCAACAACGCCAGAATATTACTCGCAGGCACCTTCTCCCAACGTGCCCCGCCTTTCAATGTCGCCTTCACGCCGCGACCTTGCGCCAACAGACCATTCACGCGGGCCGTGTCTTCCGGGCTCAATAAGTAACGCGGCATCTCCAATGGCACTAGGAAGAACTTTTTCGATGCCTGTGCCTGCGAGGTCTTGTCCGGATGCCTAAACAAAATCGCCGCCGCCCCCAGTTTGGCCGCGTTCTCCCACTGTTTGTCGCCATTAAAATCCAGCACCACAATGGAATTTTTGACAGTCTTACCGTTCAAACTTCCAAAGCTGCCGTCGCCGCCATCCACCAGTTCCGCCGTCACTCCCGCCCCTCCCACCACCGATGGCGCCACCAGATTTGGATACATCGCCAGCGGCCGCAGCATCTCCCCGCCAATCGTCAGTTCCGCATTTCCATCCACTATGTTCCCCGCCTCGTCCTTCCGCACATCCACCGGCACGGTCGCAAAAAACGGCTGCTCTTTCCATTGCAAATATCCGTTCGACCGCTCGCTCAGCCGTCGCACTTCCGCCCGCACGTATTCCTTGATTTTCGCGTGCCCGCTCTGCCCCACCGCGCGCGGCCCCATCGCGTAGATTCGCTCAATTTCCGCTGACACCGCTTCAGTCGTCACATGATTCGCATAGTCTGCATTCAACGTCCAATTCTGCGCCACCCCCCCCTTGCCTTCCAGTTCCTTGCCGGTCTGCCCCCGCGCTGCCGCCGGCAGCAGGCTCATCAGCGCAATCACGCAGGCCCAGACTGCGCACCAGCCCCTGCCGTTCCATCGCTTCAACTTTATCAAACTCCGTACATTCACTATGGGCTCACCACGTAAAAAACAGACCTTCAGTTCCCGGCATGAATATCTGACGCCAAACGGCCCAGAAAACAATGGCCCCCAGATGACCGATGATCACCCCCCTAATCAAGGGCAGCAATCGCGTGAACAATTCGTTGCCCCCTATCTTATATATTGTCCGCTTGATCAACCATGCAATCAGCATCGGGCCCCAAATCATATTGATGTTGGCGAACACGTTGAAATACAGTCCCGTCACAAACGCTCCCGTTGCAACGTAACCGATCGGATGAATTGGAAAACCTAGAAACCGCGAACGTAAAAACAGCAATACAAACATAATCAACCCGCCCACTCCGGTAGCCACCAGGCGCACCGTCTCAAAACGCCCTTGATCCAGGTTACGCCCCGCAAACCGGTACAACGTGTAGACCCCGTCTTTCCCTCCCGCCATACTCGTCCAATTCACGGGCGAAACGCCCCCCGCTGTTCCGTACTGCCAGATCAACAAGAACGGCATGCTCACCGCCAACGCCACCACTGCCGCCAGCATCATCCCCAGGCCCAACCTGCGCAGACTTACCCGCTGCCGTTGCGCTAGCGACATAATCTCCAGTTGCTGGGGCAGTATCACCGAGATCAGCGAACTCGATAAGAAGAAGAAGGAGTTGCCCGTCGACGCTGCCTCGGCCCCAAAAGTCTTCGCCCCCGCAAACATCAGATTGTAGCGGGACATCGTCGTCATCGCCGGCACAATCAAAAAGCCCGTTTCCGCCCGCAACCGTGCCGCCGCAATGGCAAAGGCGAAAAATAGTCCGAACAACATTACGAGGAACTTGATGCTGGTCGCACCCATAAACCAGGCATACGACGGCAACGCAATCATCAAAGCCACGAGAAGCACCGGCAATACCCGAGGTGAAATCAACGCATCCCCCAGATCCTCCGGGTTCGGCTTCCTCCACAGCCCCGCCAGCATATCGACCAGTCTCTTCCGGGACGCCCACATCATCCACATTGTCATCACCAGCATCGCCCCAGCGATCTGATCATCCCAAAATGGAAAATTCCGATATTCAAACCCCTTTATTTCCCGCGGTGTCGGCATCGTTGCCGCCGATATCCCCACTACTCCCAGCACCACCAGCGCCAAATTGCAGAGCCACGTCGTCGTCCAGATTGAACGCGAAATTTCCAGAGTTACCAGCAACCCGATGCATATAAGCAGCGGGTGATAGCATAGCCAAACCGTCCCGATAAATTTCCACGGATATGTCGCGAACATCGGCGTCAAATTCTGAATCCCCAGCCCCGGAAAAAATTGCAGACCCGGTATTCGATAGTGCGTCGCCGCCGGCATGGATACCCATATAATTCCCACCAGCATCCCCACCGTCATCATCCACTTCGGACCCGATGACACCGGCGAACCCGGCATCCACGACATGATTCCGTTCGGCACTTCCACCAGCGGCATCGGGAGATTTTCGTTCTGCAGCCACAGACGTCGCAGGACTTCTGACAAACACGTCAACATCCCAATGACCAGCAGGGAGAAAACCGTCCAGTTGAAAATCGGCCACCCCCATAAGTGCCACGGGATAACCCGTGACTCATCCACCTGCACCACAGCCCCCGTCCCATCCAAAATCTGCTTCCCGTGCGTCACCTGTACTTCCGACAGGAACACACGCGAAAACCACTTTCCCATTCCTCCCGGACGATCCGCCTTCAATCGTTCAATCGTCTTGTCCGGATATCCCGCCAGTGCCCCGCTCGGCTGGGTCCCCGCTCCCTTCTCGATTTCCTTCCATGCCTCCACATCTTTCTTAACCCCGCCAAACGCATCATGCAAAAAACGCTCCCGCCACCACCAACCCAGTTTCACCCCGATCTGGGTCAACCTGCCCTGCTCATCCGTCAGCCGGTAACGCTCGACCGTATGATTTTTCATTGGCGGCACATCACGCGGGCTACGCCGTAACTGGTCTGTAAACTCAATCAAATCCGCATAGGCCACATCCCGTGCCTGGCGCTCTTCAATCGTCTTGGCCTGCGCTTCCGGAATCAGGGGCGTCGTCAGCTTCGGAAAAACTGACGCCTTCTGCCATTCATATCCCACCCGTACCGTGTCCACCTTACGCTTCAGCAATTCATCCATCAGGGGCGTAATGTGACCGTATATCGGCCGCACCAGCCCGGAGGAACACACCAGGGTCCCGATGCTGAACATCGCGTACAACATGATAAAGTCTGCCCGCGGCGAAAACTTCTTGATCAGTCCTGCCAGTAAAGCCCCCAACACCAGCCCGCATAGCATCACCACCGCCACCGGCGGCACACCTATCGCCGAAAAGGACGAGGTTTCCGTTCCCCCTATCTCCAGCCACTGCACGATCGGGCACAGCACCACCAACCCCGCGACCCCCAACCACATGCTGCTCCACCGCGCCACTTGGAGCGGCTCCCGCGTCCCTGAAGCTACGGCCTCGACCGGAGGCCGCGCCGCAGAAGGAGTAATTAGCTTTTCTTCAGATTCGTTGTTCATTTATTTTCGTAGGACTATCGTTCAGTTGGCCGGTGTTCGCTGGCCGTATCGGCCCGCTGGTTGAACCCTTTGTACCGTACACCCAACTGCTTATCACGTCACTCGATTCCACCTTTCGACTTCACTTCGCCACCTCATTGGGTCACTTGCACTCTGGCTGAAAAAAAACATTATTATGTTTTCCACGGACTAAACAACAGTGTAATTCAAAAATGTACTGTAATTTCTTCGATGCTGCTACGTTCTTGCAATGCAATGCTTTCACGTCGATTACCCGTCATCTCCTACCAAGCGAGCACGTTTATGCTGAACCCCCGCATTTCTCCCTTCGTAATTCTCGCCGCACTCGCCCTCTCCTCCAGCGCGTTTGCCACCCAAACCGACAATCGCGGAATGCATGCCGTCCCAACCCCCGGCAAAGTCGCCATCGACGGCAGCCTCGCCGACTGGGATCGTTCCGGCCAAATTCTCCTCTGCTACGACATTGAAACCCTTAAGGACGTGTATAGCGCCCAAGTCGCCATGATGTACGATGCCGAAAATCTCTACATCGCCATCGACTGGACCGACGCCACCCCCATGGGCAACACCCACCACCCGCGTTTTCAGGCTAACCGCGGATGGGCCGGCGATGCCATCCAACTTCGCTTCAAGACCGATCGCATCACACACCTCACGGCCTGGTACCACGCAGCGTCCGATCAACCCTACGTCGGCCTCGACTACGGCAAGAGTCTCACCGCGCCTTTCGGCGGCGGCGGCAAGAACCTCTTCAAGAAGGAAGGCTGGACCCTCGAATCCGGCGCAGAAATGGCCTTCAAGAAAAATGCCGACGGCAAGGGATATGTCCAGGAAATGAAGATTCCCTGGTCCCTCCTCACCCTCGATAAAACCCCCAAGGCCAATGATAGCTTCCGTTGCGGAATCGAGCTTCTCTGGGGCGAAACCGATTGGCCTTCCCATCGCTATGCGGACAACCTCGACCCCGCCGCCAATAACCGCGAATTCTTCTGGACCGCCCACAATGCCTGGGGCCTCGTCACGCTTGAGCCCAAAGGCAATCTCAAACTCCCCGAACCCGCGTATCTCAAGGAACTTCGCGGCGAGGAAGTCGCCGGGCCAGTGCCCATCGAATACACCTTGCCCAAAGATGCCCGCGTCACTTTGGCCATTGATGACGAAAAAGGCAACCGCATCCGCAACCTCCTGGCCGCCAAATCCCAAAAAGCCGGCCCCAACATCGCCCGCTGGGACGGTCTCGATGACAACGGCAAACCCGTGCCCGCCGGCAACTACAAACTTCGCGCTCTCTATCATGATGGCATCAAAGTCAACTACCTCATTTCCTTCGCCAACCCGGGTAATCCCACCTGGGATTCGCCCGATGGCCGCGGCGCTTTCTACGGCGACCACACTCCCCCACATGCCGTTGCCGCCGCTGGAGACTTCGTTGCCCTCGCCTGTCCGCTCGGTGAATCCGGACGTCACCTCATCGGCACCGACCTCAACGGCCAACGCCTCTGGGGCCTCAGCAACCGACTCGGCTTCGTCATCGGCACCTCGGGCGGGCGTGCCTCACTCGCCACGGACGGTAAAACCCTGTGGGTAAGCCAGGATGGCACCTACACCATCTACCGCGTGGATGTCGCCACCGGCAAATACTCTCCCTGGAACAAAACCGCCAACGATCCTTCCGGCACCCCCGTACCCATCCTCGATCTCAAAATCTCCGACTACGTCAAACCCGCCGACGCCCCCAAGTACGGCGTAAATCTCTCCGCCATCGCCTATCACAACAACACTGTCGCCACGGCACTCAAACAGGAAGGACGCATACTCCTCCTTGATTCCGCCACTGGCGACACTCGCAAAGAAATCAAAATCGCTGAACCCAATGGTCTCACCTTCACCCCCACTGGCGATCTCATCGTCCTCTCCGCCGGCAAACTCCTCCGCGTCGATGCCGAAGGAACCGCCAAACCCTTCACTGACGCCGAGTATCCCACCGGCTTTGGCCTCGTCACTGATCCCAAGGGCAACGTTTACCTCTCCGTTCGCAACCCCGATCACAACGTGAAAGTCTTTTCCCCCGATGGAAAACTCACCTCCGAAATCGGCGCGCGCGGCGGCCGCCCTACCCACGGCACCTTCAATGAAAAAGCCATGCGCAACCCCGGCCAACTCGCGTTCGATTCCAAGGGCCGGCTCTGGGTACCTGAAGAAACCTCGAACCCCAAACGCACCAGCGTCTGGAATACCGACGGCTCGCTCGCCAAAGAATTCATCGGCACCACCGGTTATGCTGCCGCTGGCTCCATCAATCCCGATCAACCCACCATGGCCTTCTCCGACAACACCGTCTACACCATCGACCTCGCCAAAGGCACATGGAAACCCGTCTACTCCCTCAGCGGCAGCGGACACGCCGATCAACTCTTTAAGCCCTCCGCCTCCAGTCGCGCGCGCATCTTCAACCGTGATGGAGTCACCTACGTCTTCTCTCCCACGGCACGCAACGGCGCCGTCACCTGCACCATCCTCAAAAATGGCGAGTGGCGCGTCGCGGCCGCTCTCGGCCTCGTACTCCCTAAGAATCACCCCGAAGGCGGTCCCAACTTCGAACACCCCCTACTCAAACCTCACGTGGGTGAACTCTACGCCTGGGTCGATCTCAACGATGACAGCCTCGTCCAGGAAAACGAACTCACCTTCAGCAAACCCAAAGCCGGCGCTACCCCCCTCCAATGGGCCAGCGGCTACTGGGGCACCCTCCCTGGACCCGATGGCACCATCACCCAGTTCACTTCCAAGGGCACCCACGTCCTCCAATTCCCCATCACCTCCTTTACTCCCGGCGGCGCTCCCGTCTACACCGTAGCTGAACCGCGCATCTTCGCCCAAAACATCCGCGCCGGTGAAGGCATGATCATGGGCGGATCCGAAGGCCGCGCGTATTTCAATGCCAATCCACTCACCGCGCTCGACGCTCAGGGCAAAATCATCTTCACCTACCCCAATAACAACGTCTCCGTCCACGGCTCTCACACCGCCTCCGCCGCCAAGCCCGGCTATCTTATTGGCCCCTCTTCCATCCTCGGCACCGCCGTCATCAATAAAGAAGTCGGCGAGGTCTTCAACCTCAACGGCAACCTCGGTGAAAACTATCTCTTCACCTCCGACGGCCTCTGGATCCAGTCCCTCTTCAAAGACACCCGCGGCTGGTTCGATGTCCCCCAGCAAGCCACTCGCGGCATGAGCCTCGACGCCATCACCGCCGGCGGCGAATCCTTCGGTGGAAATTTCCTCCGCACCTCCGACGGCCGCGTTCTCCTTATCGTCGGCGGGACCGACGCCCGCGTCACGGAAGTCACCGGTCTCGACACCATCAAACGCTTCAGCGGCAACGTCACTTATACCCCCGCCCAACATGAAGAAGCCCAAAAGCTCCTCGTCGCCAAGGCAGCCGGCGCTGCCAAAAAACTAGTCGTCACTTTCAAACGCGCTGAAAAACCGCCCACCATTGATGGCAAGCCCACCGAATGGCCTTCCCTCACCGACGAGGCACAACCCGCTCTACTCATCGGCGATGATCGCGCCAAACTCGGGCGCGTCGCCGCCACCTACGATGACACCAACCTTTACGTCGCCTGGCGCATCACCTCGGGTTCCTCCACCCTCCGCAACGCCGGCCAGGATTCGCGTATGCTCTTCAAAACCGGTGATTGCGTCGACGTCATGATCGGCCCCGCCGACGGTAAACCTGCCGAAGGCAACCGCCGCCTCCTCATCTCCCTCGTCGACAAAAAACCGGTCGCCGTTCTCTATCAACCAGTCGCTCCCGGCACTGCGGAAAAAGATCGCATTCCTTTCAGTTCCCCGTGGCGCACCATCAACTTCGACCGCGTCGTCACCATCCCCGAAGTCAAAATCGCCATCTCACCCACCTCTGGCGGCTTCGTCGTCGAAGCTTCTATCCCGTGGTCCACGCTTGCCGTCACCCCCAAGGCCGGCCTGAAACTCAAGGGCGATTTTGGTATCCTCTCCGCCGACAGCGGCGGCACCACCACCATTGCCCGCACTTACTGGAGCAACAAAGCCACCAATCTCGTCAACGACGTTCCTGGAGAAGCCGAACTGGCCCCCCAACTGTGGGGACAACTAATCCTCGAATAAACTGCACGCGTTGCCTGTTTTACCCCTTGTTCAAAAAGGCCTTTTCGCAGGTCCAAGCCCGCTTCGCCATTGACCCTCGCGCGCATCTTTTCTGACCATGCCGTCCTCCAACGCGACACGCCCCTCCGCATCTGGGGCCAAACTGCTCCCAACGCTTCCGTCACGGTCTCCCTTGCTCAGCACTCTGGCTCCACCACCAGTGATTTCCACGGCCACTGGATCGTATCACTTCCCCCACTTCCCGCAGGCGGCCCCCACGAACTGCTCGCGTTAAGTGGCAACCATCGCGCCGGCCCGCTGGACATCCTCATCGGCGATGTCTGACTCTGCTCCGGTCAATCCAATATGGAAATGAGCCTCGGCAGTTGCGGCTCCCAAGGCGCTGCCGATGCCGCCACCGCAAACTACCCCCAGATCCGCGAAATTCGCGTCGGTCAAAACTCCTCCCACACCCCCGCAGAAGACATCACCGGCTCCTGGCGCGACGCCAACCCCCGCAATGCAGATGGCTTCTCCGGCGTCGCCTTTTACTTCGCCCGCAGCCTCCATCAGGATCTCAAAATCCCCATCGGCATCATCAACAGTTCCTGGGGCGGCACCGCCGCCGAAGCCTGGATGTCCCCGGCCGCACTCCGCTCCACAGGCTTCCCCAACCTCATCGAAACTCTTGACCGCCCCGCCGACTTCACTCTCTCACCCCATCAGGATCCTGGCAACACCGGCATCGCCCTCGGCTACGCCGACCATGCGCACGACGACGCCTCCTGGGAAACCATGGATCTCCCCCGCTACTGGGAGTCCACCGGCCTCGACATCGACGGTGCCGTCTGGTTCCGCCGCGAAATCCACCTCCCGCCTTCCTGGCTGAATCGTGACCTCCAGCTTTCCCTCGGTGCCCTTGACGACTTTGACCACACCTATTTCAACGGCACACTCGTCGGCTCCATCGGGCCCGACAACCCCACCGCCGCCATCACCCCGCGCCTCTACACCATCCCCGCCAAACTCCTCAAGCCCGGCCGAAACCTCCTCGCCGTGCGCATCTTCGACCAATGGGGCGCTGGCGGATTCGGCGGAAAACGCGATCAGCTTTCTCTCTCCTCCGGCACCGATTCCCAGCCCCTCGCCGGCCTCTGGAAATTCAAAGTCGAACTCGCGCTTCCCTCGCGCTCCCCGGAAAACTCCATCCCCTTCACCTCCCTCTATAACGGCATGATCTACCCCCTTCTCAATTTCGCAATTCGCGGCGCCACCTGGTACCAGGACGAATCCAACACGAGCCGCACCCACCCATACGCCACGGTCCTCAAAACCCTCATCACCCAGTGGCGATCCGATTGGAAACTTGGCGACTTCCCCTTCCTCATCGTCCAACTCACCAGCTACACGCAGCGCAGCACGGTCCCCGGAGAAAGCACCTGGGCCGAGATCCGTGAAGCCCAGGCCCGCGCCGCCGAACTCCCCAACACGTACCTTGCCGTCACAATCGACGTCGGCGAGGCCGAAGATATCCACCCCAAAAATAAATGGGACATCGGCCTCCGCCTCGCCCTCCTCGCCAGGGCCCACGTCTACCATCGCAAACTCCCGCACCAGGGTCCGCTCTTCAAATCCTTCCACACGGAGTCTTCCGCCCTCCGCGTCCACTTCACCCATACGGAAGGCGGCCTCATTTCCCAAAACGGGTCCCTCAACGGTTTCGCCATCGCCGGCGATGATCGCATCTTCCATTGGGCCGACGCCTCTATCGACGGCGACACGATTCTCCTTACGTCTCCTCAAGTCCCTGCCCTTCTTCAATTCCACCCCCCTCCCCGCCGCCCCTTTCCGCACAGACACATGGACCTATCGCAAAATCTGATCCCCACGTCGTCGTTCTTTTGTCCCACTCCAAAAAGGTTGGGGGCAATTGTTAAGGGATCGGGGAGCAAGAATGCCAAATGGCGAGGGCAAAAGAGAGAGAGCCGTGGCACTCTTGCTCGTCGAAGTGTTAAGATATGGATGGCCAACGATATAAAAGTGGCGTTTTTGGGGTAAAAATGACAGAGTGCCAAATCGAGGGGGAAAGAGAGATGAAGTTTGGCAATCTTCTCCCAATCCCGATAGGAATGGTAGGAGAAGGTAGTTTGATCAAAATAAGGTGCAAAAATAGAGTAACCCTGTAAAACACGCGGTTTTACAGGGTCTTCTTTATGCACCCGGCAGGAGTCGAACCTGCAACCTTCTGATTCGTAGTCAGATGCTCTATCCAATTGCGCTACGGGTGCGAGCGGCAGTGGTGAGCCGCGCATTATCGCAGCTTCCCATTCTTTTTCAAGCTCTCGGAAAATCAGCGGGTCCTTCGATTGCCCGCACTGCCGCAGCGCGATACCCTAGCGGGCTCGACTTTTTTCTCTTGCGGAGCTTTCCATGCAACTCCAGATCGCAGTCCTCCCCGGCGATGGCATCGGCACTGAAGTCATCCACTCGGCCCTTCAGGTCCTCCAACATGTCGCCAAAAAATATTCCCACACCGTCGAGGCGCAGCACGCCGACATCGGCTGGGCGGCACTCGACAAGCACGGCTCCGCGCTCCCGCAAGCCACGCGTGATATTTGCAAGAATAGCCAGGCCATTCTTTTTGGCGCGGTGGGCCTGCCGGACCGCGACAAGACCCTTCCCCTGGCCGAACGTCCGGAGCGGGTCGCCCTGCTGGAGCTTCGCAAGGGCCTCTTTGCGAATCTCCGCCACGTGGTACTGCCCAAAAACCTCGCCGCGCGATGCCCGCTCAAGAACGAGCTGATCGAAAAAGGCATCGACATCATGATCATCCGCGAACTCACCGGGGGCCTCTACTACGGCCAACCACAGGGGATCACCGGCACCTCGCCCAATCGCCAGGCGGTCGACACCATGGCCTATTCAGAGATGGAAGTTCGCCGCATTCTCCGCGTCGGTTTTGAAACCGCGCGCAAACGCCGCAAGAAACTTCTCTCCGTCGACAAGGCCAACATTCTCGCGACCAGCCAGCTTTGGCGCGAAGTTTGTCTGGACATGGCGAAGGAATATCCCGACATCGCGTTGGAGCACATGTATGTGGATAACGCGTCGATGCAATTGCTCCGCCGGGCGAGCGAATTCGACGTCATCGTCACGGAAAACACCTTCGGCGATATCCTCTCCGATGAAGCGTCGATGCTCGCCGGTTCGATCGGACTGGTTCCGTCCGCTTGTCTGGGCAACGAATTCCTCGCCCAGTATGACCCGGCCGCAAAATCCCTTCCCACCGCCACGCCCTTCTACGAACCCATCCACGGCTCGGCCCCCGACATCGCGGGGAAAGACCTCGCCAATCCGGTGGGCACGATCCTCACGGTCTCGATGATGCTGCGTTACACGTTTGGCTTGATTAAGGAAGCAGACGCGATCGACACCGCGACGTTTGCCGTTCTCAATGAGGCCAAAGTGCTGACGGGCGATCTCGGCGGCAAAGCGAAATGCTCGGAAGTCGCCAATGCGGTGATTGGCAAACTCTAGATCACTGCCTTATGCCATTTGCCCATTTACGCGGCTGCAAGCGCGTAGGTGGGTTGTCAGCGGTGTAATTGACGTTGTCAATGTCGCGGATTTCACGGAGGAGGTTGTCGGAGCCGGCGACGCCGGTTTTGAGATCGATGTTGCTGGTGTAGGTGACGACTTTGTTGGCAACAGTCGAACCAAAGATGAGAGGGGCGTTGTTTGCAAGGAAACTGGCGGTGTCCGCAAGAAAACGGGAATGACCCCCACCGAGTACCGCAGGAAGCATCGCCAGAAAACCGTGGTCGAAGTCGTCGACTGACGGCCCCCATCAGAGCAGATACTTGCTCCGGTCATCTTCCACAGTGATCTTCGTCAAGCGGTCCTTCACTGCACGCCCGTTGATCACGTGCTTCTCGCCTTGGCGTTCACTGGCCGTATAACTCAGCTCTTCCACACATTTTTCCAGGATCGAATTCAACCGCCGGGCGCCGATATTTTGCTGCTTGCGATTGACGTTGTACGCATACTCGGCGATGGCATCGATGGCGTCGTCGGTGAACTGCAGGTCCACACCTTCGGTTGAAAGCAGCGCCACCTGTTGCTTGATCAACGAATTTTCCGGCTCCGTCAAGATGCGCACAAAATCTTCCTGCTTCAGATCGCTCAGCTCCACCCGAATCGGAAACCGCCCCTGCAGCTCGGGCATCAGGTCGCTCGGTTTGGCGCTGTGAAATGCCCCGGCCGCGATGAACAAAATATGGTCTGTGCGTATTGGCCCGTGCTTTGTGGTGACCGTGCTGCCCTCAACGATGGGAAGTAAATCCCGTTGTACGCCTCCACGCGAAACATCCGGTCCAGACTTCGACTCCGCCCCGGCAATCTTGTCGATTTCATCGATAAAAATAATCCCCGAGTTTTCCGTCCGATCTATCGCCGTCTGAATCACCGTGTCACGATCCACCAGTTTTTCGGACTCCTGCGCCATCAGAAATTCTCGCGCATCGGATATCCGCATCTTTCGCCGCATCGTCCGTCCCGGCATGATTTTCTCAAACATTTCCGATAATCCACCCCCGCCCATCGCGTCCATCTGGTCCATGCCCATCGCCCCCAGCAACGACGAAGACTGCGACTTCTCCTGTTGCGTGATCTCCACCGACGCCCCATCAAACGTCCCGGCCTTCAACTGCGCCCGAATCTTCTCCCGGCTGCGGGCCCGCCGCTCAATCTCTTCCGGCGCATCGGTGTACCCTGAATCTTCACCCGGCAGCAGCAGGTCAATCAACCGCTCCTCCACCGCCGCCACGACCTTCTCCTGCATCACGCCGGCAAGTTCCTGTTGCACCATACGAATCGCAATCTCCAGGAGATCGCGAATCATTGATTCCACATCGCGCCCGACATACCCAACCTCGGTGTACTTCGTGGCTTCCACCTTGATAAACGGCGCGCCCGTCAGTGAGGCCAGCCGCCGCGCAATTTCCGTCTTGCCCACGCCAGTGGGTCCAATCATCAGGATATTTTTCGGAATCACCGCCTGGGCCAACGCCTGCGGAAGTTGCTGCCTGCGCCACCGATTGCGCACGGCAATCGCTACAGCGCGTTTGCCCGCAGCCTGTCCCACAATGTGTTTATCGAGAGCGTGCACAATTTCCTGCGGAGTAAGCGTAATCAGCGACATATATTTCCTAATTCAACCAAATGGCCATAATAGTTCAGGAGCGCAGTATTTTAACCGCCCGCTTGCGGAATGACGAATGCGGCGATAATAAATACACGCGCGCAAAATCACGAGGTCAATGGCGACAACCCGCTACTCGTCCACCAGCCTCACTAAACGTATAGATCGAACCCATTCGCGTTCGCCTCGTCAGCGCCCTAGAATGTCGATATGAATCCCACTTCCCTTCCCACCTACCAAGATCCCGCCTCACGCCGCGCCTTCGCCATGCACGACCGCGTCTGGAAAACAAACCGCTACGTCTACCCCGTCGTCTCCCGACGCAGCAAAGGCATCTCCATCGGCATCAACCTCAACCCCGACAAAGTCTGCAACTTCGATTGCATCTACTGCAGCGTCGATCGCAAAGACGCCCTTCCCGCCACCGCCGTCCCCCCTGTGGATCTCGCACTGCTCCGCACCGAGCTCTCCCAAATGATCGACATCGCCCGAACCGGCACCATCTACAACTTCGACCCCTTCGACCGCGTTCCCCTTGCGCTTCGCCGCATCAATGACATCGCCTTCTCCGGTGACGGCGAACCCACCTCCTTCCCCCAATTCCCCCAAGCCTGCGAGCTCGCCGTCGAACTCGCCACTGCAGCCGGCCTCCTGCCCGCCGCGCCTTCACCTTCGACCGCCGGCGCGCTGAAGATTGTCGTCATCACCAACGCCACGATGTTCCACCGCCCCGCCGTCGCTTCCGCCCTGGGCTTTCTCGACGCCCACAACGGCGAAATCTGGGCCAAGCTCGATGCGGGCACCGAAAACTATTACCACCTCATCGAGCGCACAACCGTCCCCTACCAGCGCATCCTCGATAACCTTCTGACCTGCGCCCGCGCCCGCCCCACCGTCATCCAAACCCTCTTCATGCGTGTCCACAACGTCCCACCATCGCCCGAGGAAATCGCTGCCTACGCCGCGCGCCTCCACCACATCCTGCAAAACGGCGGCCAGCTCAAACTGATCCAACTCTACACCGTCGCTCGCGCCACCACCGAATCCTACGCCACGCCGCTCACCCTCGAAGAACTCACCATCATCGCCGCCCAGATTCGCACCACCCTCCCCACCGCCGTCGAAGTCTACCCGTGATTCGGGGGTCAGCTTTCTCCCCCGCTCAGGTCGTCATCCTTCACACCCGCGTCCGCTTCAGCACCGTCCTCCCCATCGCCCAATCCCCGATCCGCGGAAACAGCGTCGCAAAACTCAACAACGCGTTGGACCCCCACACGGGCCACAGTTCTGGCCGCGGTCGCCGTATCAACTGCACAATCTTCCGCGCCACCACCTCGACCGGCTGCGCATGCCCGAGCCCCGTCGAGCGCAGCTGCGACTTGCTGCTCGCCACCTCAAAAAACTCCGTCGCCGTCGTCAGCGGATGAATCGTCGAGACATAAATCCCCTCCGCCTGCAGTTCCACCCGCATCGCCTCGCACAAGGATAACTGCGCGGCCTTCGTCATCGCATACATGCCATAGAGCGGCAATCCCCGCCGCGCCGCCCCGCTCGACACCGCCAGAATATGCCCTCGCCCCACGCGCGCCGGCCGATCCCCCTTGGCCTCCTGCTTCCGCATCACCTCCGCGGCCGCCTGCATGCACCACCAGGTCCCCTTCACATTCGTCGTTACAATCTCTTCAAATTGGGCATCGGTCGTCTCTTCCACCTTTGCCAAAAACCCATACCCCGCGTTCGCCAGCATCACGTCCACCCGCCCAAACTTCTCCACCGCTTTCCTCACCAACCCAAAACACTCTTCCCGCTTCGCCACATCCATCACCACCGTCACCACCTCAGTCCCGCTCTTGCGGCAGCGCTGGGCAACACTCTCCAGCTTCTCCACCCGCCGCGCCCCCAGCACCAGCTTCGCTCCTACTTCCGCCAGCGCCACCGCCGTCGCCGCCCCTATCCCCGAACTCGCCCCCGTAATCACCACCACACGACCGCTCAAACTTGCCATACTGTTACCTGAAATAAGGAAAAAGGCTCGACACACTTCTCAGTGCCGAGCCCCAAAAATCAGTTACCCGGTTTCGTGTCTTTCGTGTCTTTTGTGGCCATTTAGCGCCGTCGATCAATCCCGGCGCGAACCCAAAATCCGCAGCAGGTAAATAAACATGTTCACAAAATCGAGGTACAGCGAAAATGCCCCGAAGATCGCGATCTTCTTGTTCATGTCCGACCCGGTGCCGCCTTCGGCATACATCCGCTTGATCTTCTGTGTGTCGTACGCCGTCAGCCCCACAAAAATCAGCACGCCGGCATACGTGGTCAGCCAATACAAGCCGGAACTCGCCACGAACATGTTCACCACGGTGGCAATGAGCAGGCCAAGCAGCGCCATCATCAAAAACGAACCCAGACCCGTCAGATCTTTCTTCGTCACGTAGCCCCATGCGCTCATCGTTCCGAACATCCCTGCCGTGATGAAGAAAACACTGTAGATGGAGGCCGACGTGTAAATCAAAAACAACAGCGAGAAGGTAACACCCGTGATCAGTGAATACACGAGAAACATCATCGCCGCCACCGCCGCCGGAATCTTGTTGATAAGCAATCCCATTCCCACCGCGATGCCCAACTGCACCAGGATAATCGCAATGAATGCTCCCTGCGATCCAACTACCAAATTCTGCAACTTGGCCAAATCGATAACCAGCGCCACCACTGCCGTCACCAGCAGCCCAATCATCATCCATCCATACACCCCCGCCATAAACGTCCGCTGTGCGGCCAACTCCTGGCGATACACATCGCTGCCTAAAAAATCCTGCGTCTGCTCATATTGATTTGACATCGCTTGTTCTCCTATCAGTTCACGTTCCACACTGTTTACTTGCCCACCAGTATACAAGCGCCCTTTCCTTTGAAAAACTAGTCTCTGTTTCGATTCCCACCGTCCTCAAGCGTTTATCCGGTGTCCCTGTTCCCCTCACCTAAACAGCATCGGTTCCTTTCCCACGGGCTGGCAAGTCGGACAGTACCACGTCAAATGACCATCCATCGCCGAACGATCCACCACAATCTCCGTCTGGCATATATTGCACGGCAGCCCCGCGCGATCATAAATCCGATAGGGAAACGGCTGCTGGTTGTGCGCGAACGTACTGGCCGTCGCACAAATCCCCACAATCGTCCCGGCGAGAAAATCGACCTGTGACGCCAGCAACGCTCCCACCTTCAACGCCGGTGAAAAACGCGTCGAATACAAAATCTCGCACTTCAACAGGTTCCCCAATCCCGCCACCACTTCTTGATTCAGCAAACAGGCCGCCACCGTGGCGTGTGGATGTTGCCGTATCCGATACGGAAAATCGTCATGAAACGTCGCCGACGACAGCGGGTCCGGCCCCAGCAATCGAATCTCTGCATGTTTGAATGCCAGTTCCGTCGGCAAAATATAAAATATCGGCCGCCCCGTCAGCGTCATCACCT
Source organism: Phycisphaerae bacterium (assembly GCA_038248985.1). Taxonomy (GTDB): domain Bacteria; phylum Planctomycetota; class Phycisphaerae; order WQYP01; family WQYP01; genus JBBRWV01. The sequence goes on along the minus strand of JBBRWV010000006.1, from coordinate 26,503 downwards.
GCGGACTCCGCCCGCCCCAGACACCTCGAAAATGCACCGTCAGCAAAGGCACCGCCTTGCTCGTGCCGCGCCTGCCTCCCTGCACCCCCGAACCGCTTCCTTGCGCACTCGCGGAGGGCTCATCCGCCGGCGACAAAAAACATTTCGACTTCGTAATCAACTGGCACAGCCACGTCACGCCGTGCGAAAAATCAAAGAACAGCCACTTCCCGTGTGAACGCACCCGCTGCACCACCTGCCCCACGCAATTCAGCAACAACATGTTTGCTTGCCACCGGTGTTCGGGCACCAATATCTGCTCCACCGGACGACCCGTTATGACGTCGTTCAAATGATCAGCCAGCGCCCGTGTGTTCGGTCCTTCCATTCACATCACAATAATGGATGAATCTGCATCCGTAAATGAACCACCGAGCACGCCCAGCTCCCGATTCGCCCGCGCCGCTCACACGCTTCCCACCGCCACCCCAGGATTACGCGTCTCGGCTACCCCCGTAACGCCCAGCAATACATTCATCACTTCGCTCGCCGTATAACTTACCGCACCCTCCCGCACAAACGCCCGCAAGATACCCGCATCGTCGCCTGCGGTAATCAGCGGCAACTCCGCGAGCCCCTTGCGCACCTGCGGCAACCCGATATTGGCAAACAACCCGTTGCATAGGCACTTCCGCCCCACCGCATCTTCCGCCTTGCCCCCTTTACGCACATATTCCGCCACCGGCTCAGCCGCGCAGCGATACCACATCTTCCCATCCTCGCGCCGGTACGGCCGACGCAAATACCCCATGTCGCATACCCGCTCCCGCGATTCAAAAATCTCCGGCTCCGACAGCGTGCCGTCCAACTGCAGCACCTTCAGCGGAAAACCCGTCGGCGATGCATGTGGGTCCGTCAACACATCGTTCATCCCCGCGCAGCTTCGTTCGATGATCCGCCGCTTCAAGTGCTCTTCGATGCTTGATTCCTCGCAGAACGCAAACGCTGTCCCCACCTGTATCCCGCTGGCCCCCAGCGCCTTCGCCTGCGCCAATTTTCCGGGGCGCCCATATCCACCCGCCAGGTAGAACGGCAGCCCAATCTCCGCGATCTTCTTCAAATCCGCGTTGTCCCGTTCCCCATAAATCGGCTCGCCACGCTCGTTCAACTGCATCGGTCCTCGCGGCGGCGCATTGTGCCCCCCCGCCGTGTCACCCTCCACCACGAATCCATCCACCTTCCCATTCGACTTGCGTGCCAGCGTCATCGCCAGCGTCGCCGACGACACAATCGCCAAAAACTTCGGACGCTTCAACTTCGGTGCCCCATCCTTGCAGAACACCGCCGGATCAAACCGCGCCACAAATTCATCGCCCACAGCGCCATCGGCATCGATCCGATACGTCGCCTCTTTCCCCTCCGCCAGCGCATCGAGCACCCCCGGGATGTGCCGCGGTATCCCCGCGCCCATCAACACATAATCCACCCCCGCCAGCATCGCCCCAAATAATGACGACACGTGTGGCAGTTGAATCTTCTCCAGATAGTTGATCCCCACCAACCCTTTATGCCCTTCTTTCGCGAGATACACCTCTACGAAATTTGCCACGACCATCAATTCTTCAGCGCTCGTACCCGGCTCCAGTGTGGGCATCGAGACCGGCAAAAACGGCGTGAAGTCCGACTTGCCGCCGGCCACGTAATGCCGGGCCAAAATTCGCTCAGCGACCTCGGGAATCGGAAAAGCCCCCAGCGCCCGCCTCACATGCCCCCCCTCATCCCCCATTTGCAGCCTGCGCGCTACCACTACAGCTATGCCTGTCCCCGATACGACCCCCAGTTGCCCCATCTCCGCCACTGCTTTAGCCAGCTTCCACCCCGACACTCCTACCCCCATTCCTCCCTGAATAATTGAAAATTCCGTCATGGGACTCCAAACACCTATAAGCGGATAATTCTTTTTAGAGATACTATTATCTTGCAAAATGCTTCCTCGTACAACCAAATTGTATGCATAAATCGTCAAGCTAAGCAAAAACATCTACTGATAATATCGATTATTTGGTATCTATTTCGACCCCGCTTTCGTACATTGGCTTCATGAATATTTTGATGATCTATCCCACGTTCCTCGATTCGTTCTGGAGCTACACCCACGCCCTTAACATCTACGGCCGCAAGGCTTTACTGCCGCCCCTCGGCCTCCTCACAGTCGCGGGAATGCTCCCTAAAGACTGGAATAAACGCCTCGTCGACCTCAACGTCCGCGACCTCACTGACGCCGACATTCAATGGGCCGACTACGTATTCATCTCCGGCATGGCCGTTCAACGGGAGTCCGCTCACGTCGTCACGGCGCGCTGCAAAGCTGCAGGTAAGAAAATTATCGGTGGCGGACCACTCTTCAGCGGGGAGTACGCCCTTTTCCTCGATGTCGACACTTTCGTCCTCAATGAGGCCGAAACCACCCTGCACAAACTCGTCGCAGACATCACCGCAGGCACCGTCAAACGCATCTACCGCAATCGTGATTACGCCGTCATGAGCACGTCACCTGTTCCCCAGTGGGATATTCTCGATATCAATCAATACGCCGCCATGGGCATCCAATACACCCGCGGTTGCCCCTACGATTGCGAGTTTTGCAACGTCACCGCCCTGCTCGGGCGCAATCCCCGCACGAAGGCCGCCACACAGATCATCGCCGAACTCGATGCCCTTCTAGCCGCCGGATGGCGTGGCCGCGTCTTCTTTGTGGATGACAACCTCATCGGCAACCGCCCCGCCGTCAAAAAAGATCTCCTCCCGGCTCTGGTTGAATGGCAGAAGCGCTCCGGTCCCATCCCCTTCAACACGCAGCTCACCATCAACCTCGCCGACGACAAAGAACTTACCCAACTCATGGTCGACGCCGGCTTCGATCAGGTCTTCGTCGGCATCGAAACTTCCGACCCCGACGCCCTCGCCGAGTGCTCCAAGGGCCAAAATCGCAATCGCGACCTCAACGCCAATGTCAAAACCCTCCAACGCGCGGGCATCGAGGTTCAATCCGGCTTCATCGTCGGCTTCGATCACGACACTCCCAAAACGTTCCAGCAGCAAGTTGACTTCATTCAACGCAGTGGCATCGTCACCGCGATGGTCGGCCAACTCCACGCACCGCCGGGCACGCGTCTGGCTTCGCGCATGTGGTTGGAAGGACGCCTTCGCGGTCACTCTTCCGGCAACAACACTGACGGCTCCACCAACATCATCCCCAAGATGGGCCTCGAAGTGCTTCGCAAGGGTTACGAGGAAGTACTCGAAAAAATCTTTTCCCCCAAGCCCGCCTACGCTCGCATCAAAACCTTTCTCCGGGAATTCAAGGTCCCAAAGATCCGTCGACCCCTCACCACCACCGATTTCCGCGCTGTCCTTCGCACGCTGTGGGTCTTGGGCGTCAAAGGGCCGGAGCGCTTGTGCTACTGGAATCTTCTCTTCTGGACCCTCTTCACCCGGCCAAAATCCCTCCCCGTCGCCATCCGCCTCGCTGTCTGCGTCCACCACTACCGCATCATGTGGCAGGTCATCGCGGGCCAGCCCATTCAGGACGCGCTTATGCTCACCGAAGATGTCGTGGAAAAAGTCAAAACTGAACTTTCCCCCCCGTCCGAAGCCCTAGAAACAGCCGTCCCGCGCAGCGTAAGTCTCGCACAAGTTTAGCGTCGGCGTTACTTCCCTGACGCCTTATCCAGTGTCACGCCGATGTCCGCCGGACTCTTGCAAACAAAAATACCCGCAGCCTCCATCGCCTTCATTTTAGCCGGTGCCGTATCATCCGTTCCGGATATCAATGCGCCCGCATGGCCCATCCGCTTTCCTGGCGGCGCTGTTGCACCGGCAATGAATCCCACCACCGGCTTCTTCACAAATTTATTCACATAGTCCGCGCCATCCACTTCGCTCGTCCCGCCGATCTCTCCGATCATGACGATCGCATCGGTCTCCGGATCCTCATTCAGTAACTTCAGCACTTCTACAAAATCCAGCCCCTTCACCGGGTCGCCCCCAATCCCGATACATGTGGACTGCGCCCATCCGCGATTGGTCGTCTGAAACACCGCCTCATAGGTGAGCGTGCCCGAGCGCGACACGATCCCCACTGTTTTTTTCCCGGGCGTTCGCGGCGTATGAATGTATCCCGGCATGATCCCGATTTTGCATTCCCCGGGAGTGATAATCCCTGGGCAGTTTGGTCCGATGAGAGTCACCGCCGGATAGTCCTGCAGGAACTTTTTCACCTTCACCATGTCATTCACCGGCACTCCCTCGGTGATTGCCACGATGACCGCTATCCCCACGTCCGCCGCCTCCATGATTGCATCGGCACAAAATGCCGGTGGCACAAAAACCATGCTGGCATTGGCCCCCGTTGCTTTCACGGCCTCGCTCACCGTGTCAAAAATCGGCAGACCATTTGCATCCTTAGTTCCACCCTTGCCGGGGCTGGTCCCCCCCACCATCTTCGTGCCATATTCCAGGCACCCTTTGGTATGAAACGCCCCGCCACCCGCTCCCGTAATCCCCTGGGTGATCACCTTGGTATTCTTGCCAACCAATACTGACATAGCCAATTCCCAATTAAAAAACGTCTTTGTGATTCTGCGTATTTTTGTACTTTGTGGTTACTGCATCGTGGCCGCGACAACCTTTTTTGCCGCGTCATTTAAATCCGTCGCCGTCTGCAGTGTCGGCAATTCCGCCTTAGCACTGTCCAGCATCTTCCGCGCTATTTCCACGTTCGTCCCCTCCAACCTCACCACCAGCGGCACCGTAAACCCAATTTCCTTGCCCGCATTGATCAATGCCCCGGCGATCAAATCGCACTTGGCGATCCCTCCAAATATATTCACCAATATCCCCTTTACCTTCTTGTCGCTCAAAATAATCCGGAAGGCCTCTTTTGCGCCTTCCTCCGTCACGCCCCCCCCAACATCCAAAAAGTTCGCGGGCGATCCGCCAAATAATCCAATCACATCCATAGTCGCCATCGCGAGCCCCGCCCCGTTCACCAGGCACCCGATCGACCCGTCCAGCTTGATGTAGTTCAAATTCGCTTTCGTCGCCTGCAACTCCAGCGGATCCGTCTCCGCATCATCCTTCAACGCCACGATTTCCGGATGCCGGAACAATGCGTTGTCATCAAACTGCACCTTCGCATCCAGCGCCAGGACTTCCCCCGTCTTCGTCACCACCAGCGGATTTATCTCCACCATGGACGCATCGTATTGAAAATAAACCTTCGACAAATTCACCAACAACTTAGCCACCACCCCCGCCTGCTTGCCACTGAAACCGATCCGCTTGGCAATTTTCAAACCCGCATAGGGCAGCAAGCCCAAATGCGGATGCAGTGGCACCTTGATGATCGCGTCCGGGTTATGCTTCGCGACTTCTTCGATCTCCACGCCGCCTTCCGCCGACGCAATCACTATCGGTGTCCCCCGATTGCGATCCAGCGTGATCGAAATGTAGTACTCTTTGGCGATATCCACCGCCGAAGCAATCAACAGCTTCTTGACTTCGATTCCCTCCGGGCCCGTCTGCACCGATACCATCCGGTTCGCCAGCATGAATGTCGCGGCCCCCTTGGCCTCTTCCGCCGACTTCACCAATTTCACAAATCCCGCTTTCCCGCGGCCCCCGGCAAATACCTGGGCTTTGACCACTTGCAACGCCGAACCATTCTCGGCAAACGCCGTCCCCGCCTCGTCCGCCGTGTGAATTACGCGTGCCGCGGGCACCGGAATTCCGGCCCGGGAAAGAATATCGCGCGCCTGGTATTCGTGAATTTTCATCAACTTCCTCTATTGCGATTTTGGCTACTGCTGGCCTGTCTGACAGACCCTTGAATCTACTGTATCGCCACCCAAAGCGAAAGCCTGTAGCCTTGGACCGCATGCACAATTTATTCGCCATTGAGAAATCCGCAACGCCCCTCTCTTATCACCCTGTCGATTTGCACAATATCCACCCGACCATGCCGAGCGCTTGCTCAACCTTGCCCCTTTCGGTTATACGTGGTCAGTCCCAAGACGAGGCCACGCCCGTGACCGCAATTGTTGTTATTCCCGCCCGCTACGGTTCAACCCGTTACCCCGGAAAACCTCTCGCCCGACAGACTGGGAAATTTCTCATCCAGCATGTGGTAGAGCAGGCGCAGAAGGCCCGTCGCGCCGCCCAAGTGGTGGTGGCGACGGACGACGAACGCATTTTTGACGCGGTGAAATCTTTTGGCGGCAAAGCCGTGATGACGTTGAATACCCATCAATCCGGCACCGACAGAATCGCCGAAGTTCTACTCAAGCCGGATTTTGCCCACGTGAACGTGGTGGTAAACGTGCAGGGCGACGAACCCGAGATCGATCCGCAGTTGATCGATGATTTGATTCGCGTAACCAGTCGTCCCGATGTCCCTATGGCCACGGCGGCGGCACCGATGGAAAGCGTTCATGACATTGTGAATACCAACATTGTAAAAGTTGTCGTGGACCAACTTCATTTCGCGATATATTTCAGCCGGTCGGTTATCCCGTATGATCGGGACGGCGCAATGGCGGGCCAGCCGTTGGTCGCCCACTCCGGCACGCATCGCAAGCATCTGGGAATTTACGCCTACAAGCGGGAAGCGATCCTGGCACTCGCGGCCGCACCCGTGTGCGATCTTGAACGGATGGAAAAATTAGAGCAACTTCGGGCGTTATACCGGGGAATGAAAATCTTTGTGCAGGATACAACTCACGCACCGCACGGCATCGACACGCCGGAAGATTATGCGGCATTTATGAAACGACACCAGGCCGCAAAGGCTCCTGGACCGCTAACGACAGTCATGAACCCTGGAAACTAAAGAGGACGCAATGGCAGAGGATAACAATGATTTGCTGGCTTCGATCGGTTATACCAGCGACGAGACGGAATTCTACTCCCCCACCCCCGAAGGGTATGTGAAGGGCCGGACGAAATATGTCGTCGTCGTCGGCACGGTGATGAGTGGGCTGGGCAAGGGGATTTTCTCCTCCTCCCTGGCGAAGATTCTGAAGGACAAAGGACTCAAGGTAGCGCCCATCAAGATGGAAGGGTATCTGAATCTTGATTCGGGAACGCTCAATCCGTTCCGCCATGGGGAAGTGTTCGTGCTGGACGACGGCATGGAAACCGACATGGATCTAGGCACGTATGAACGCATGCTCAATGAAAACCTGACGAAATTGAATTTTACGACCTCCGGGCAGATTTTTACGCGGGTGCTGGATCGCGAACGCCATGGCGGCTACTTGGGTCGCGATGTGCAGATGATTCCCCACGTGACCGGTGAAGTGAAACGTTTGCTCCGCGAGTTGGCGGCGAAGTCGCAGGCGGATGTGGTCTTCATTGAAGTGGGCGGGACAGTGGGCGACTACGAAAACGGTTACTTTATCGAAGCCTTGCGTGAGTTGGCCTATGAAGAGGGTGAAAGCACGGTCTGCATGGTCGCGCTCACCTACATCATGGAACCCAAAACGCTGGGCGAGCAGAAATCCAAGGCGGCGCAGTTGGGCCTTCGACAGGTGATGCAGGCCGGACTGGTGCCGCACATTATTGCTTGTCGATGTCCCAGTCCGGTGACGGAAAAAATAAAACAGAAAATCTCGATGTTCAGTAACGTGCCGCAGTCGCGCGTTTTTTCCATGCACGATGTCGAAAGCATCTACCTCGTGCCGGAAATGCTGCGCGAGGCAGGCATGGATCGCGAAGTGCTGACCCTTTTGAATCTGCACAGCCGCGTGAACCAGCGAGCAGAAGATACCGCGCGGCGGCAATGGGTGGCGTTTGTCGAAGGTCTGCTGGCCCCCAAAGATCGCGAAGTAACCATTGGTGTCACTGGCAAATACACCTCCATTCGCGATGCGTACGCCTCTATTGACAAGGCCTTGGAACATTGTTCCGCACACGCCAAATGCCGCGTGAACATTGAATGGATCGACACGAGTGAAATCACCGCACGGAATGTGGCCGAAAAATTGAAGCGCTGCCACGGCGTAATCGTACCTGGCGGGTTCGGTAATCGCGGGGTGGAAGGGAAGATCGAATGCGTACGTTATGCACGCGAGAACAAGATTCCGTTTCTGGGCATCTGTTTGGGGCTGCAGATGGCAGTGGTGGAATTTGCCCGCAATGTCTGCAAATTGGAGGATGCCTTTTCTTCAGAATTTGCAACCCAGTGCAAAAATGCGGTCATCGATATTCTGCCGGAACAGAAGAAGATCGAGGGCTTGGGTGGCAACATGCGCCTGGGCGCCAAGGATATCGATCTGTTGCCGGGGTCGTTGATTTCCAAGCTCTACGACAATTCGGCCATCAAGCGTTTGCGTTTCCGCCATCGTTACGAAGTGGATCCCAAATACATCGAAGTGCTGACGAAACATGGGCTGATTTTTTCCGGACGCCATCCCAAACAACCGATCATGCAGATGCTTGAGTTGCCGGTTAGCGTGCATCCCTATTTTGTGGGCACGCAGGCCCATCCCTGCTTGACGAGTCGGCCGTTGAGTCCGGACGGGATGTTCTTGGGATTGGTGAACGCGGCAATACAAAGGGCCTATCCACAGGGAACGCTGGACGGCGTCGCCGGGGAAAAACGTGCCCCGTTGGCACCCCCGCCCGCGACGCCAATGCTGGCCGTGACGGGCCAGTGAACGGCGCGTGGTCAGTGCTTTTGCCACGCCCAGAGTAACACGCCCGCTCCCAGCGCCAGCCGGTAAATGGCAAAGGGGATGAATCCGTGTTGCCGCACCCACGTGGTAAACCACTTGATCACCAGCAACGCCACGATGAATGAAACGACTAGCCCTACGGCAAGAACGCCCCACCGATCGGCATTCATGGCCACGCTGCCTTCTTTCCCCCGGATAAATTTGAGAAGTGAGTAACCACACGCGGCGAACATGATGGGGATGGAAACGAAGAAAGAAAATTCCAGCGCGGCCGAACGTGACAATCCAAATAGTTGTCCGGCCGCGATCGTCGCCATGGAGCGCGATGTGCCGGGGAAGACCGCGGAAAATATTTGCGCGAAACCGACGGCTATTGCATCGAGGATCGACATGTCTTCCATGCGGTGCGTTCTGGGGCGTGTCAGCAAAGCATCAACTACCCACATGATGATGCCGCCCACGATGAGCGCGATTCCAATGACCCAGAGATTTTCGAGCATCTTGTCGATTTTCTTGTTGAGCAAAAACGCTGGTCCGGCGGTCACAACGAAGGAAATGAATACCAGCGTGAGGGGATGATAGAACCATTTTCGCTGGCCATCAGCTCCGCGCGGAAATGTGCGAACAAAGCCGACGAGCCTGTGCCGGAAGAGCCACACGACCGCGAGGATAGCCCCGAGTTGAATGACGATGGTGAACATTTTCCAGAAAGGGTCTTCGAGTGAAATGCCAAGCCATGGCTCCACAATGCGCATGTGGGCGGTGGAGGATACAGGCAGGAATTCGGTCAGTCCTTCGATAATACCCAGCAGGACTGCACGTAAATAGTCGTTCACGAGAACTCCAAGAATTTGAACTACAGTAGCCAGAGGCGAATAACAACTTGGGCGATCAGGTTGGCCTGCAGGCCTGCGGCTATATCGTCCAGAAGGATGCCCCAGCCGTAGGGGAGTCGCTCAAGGTAATTGCCTGGCGGAATTTTGAGCGTATCGGTGGCACGAAAGAGGATGTATAGGCCGACCGTGAAAAGCCACAGGTAGGCCCAATTGTCTTGGTACGCGGACGGGATGGGCAAGAACATGACGGCCACGGCAAAGCCCGCGTACTCATCCAAAATGACCTGTCCCGGGTCGGGCTTGCGGAAATAGGCGCACGCCCATTTGCCATACGCGATGAGCAAAATTCCAGTAACGAGTGCCACGGACATCAGGACGAGGGACCGCCAAGGCTCGGGGAAATTATACCAAAGCATCAGACAGTAGAGCGTCGCGGGGGGAATCGTACCCCAGGAGCCGGGCGCAGGCTTTAGGAATCCCACCCCCCCACCGGTGACGATCCAACGCGGCCATTTATCCTTGGGGACAGGCAAACCGGCTACGGTGGCAGCATACAGCTTGTTGGATGAATGTCCGATGGAAGCCCCCGTTCAGGTGCGCAGCAGTTTGTTCGATCGGAGAATATAGGTGGTCATGGAAAGCGCAGTAACGACGACCGTAGTCCAGATGGCGATGTCACGCGTGATGCGAATCCATCCATACTGGCCGGTCGTGGCCAGGTGCACCATGACCGCACCGACGGCAAACGCCTGAGTGAACATCTTAATTTTACCGGCCCAATCCGCGGGAAAGGCGATGCCTCGTGACTCGGCCAAGCCGCGTATGCCGGTGATGAGAAATTCGCGGGCGATGAGCACAACGACCATCCAGGGAAGCACGCCGGTGATCGCGGCGGAATTGGAAATCGCCGCGCCGCTGAAGAGTTTCTGCGCGGCAATGTCGATGAAGGCGTTGCTGCTGAAGAAAATGAATGCCCCGCAAATCATAATCTTGTCGACAAAAGGATCGACCACACGACCGAAGGCGGATTCCGCTTTCCAGGTTCGGGCAAGATAACCGTCGAGAATATCCGTAAGCCCCGCGACCACGAAAATGACAAAAGCGATCCACATTTGCCGCGAAAAGTTTGCAGCGTCATGGAGGTGCAAGAACGCAAAAAAAACGACGGTGAGAATCAGCCGTGCGATGGTGATGAGGTTGGGGATGTGGCGATACATCGGGGGGATGATACCGGATTTGCAGGCGAAGGACGATGCAGGGACGTCATAAAAAACAAGCAAACAAATGTTAGCGCAACTTCAATAAACAGTCTCGAGCAGTTGCGGGGCTAAACGCGTTTGCCGCGGGTCTCCACGCTGGTGTTGACCACGCCCATCACCGGCAGGCTCAGCCTCTTTTTAGTGGTCTTGGCGCCGTGGGAGACAACCGCTGGCACGCTGGTGGCCTGTACCGGTTCGGCAAGCAGATCGTAATAGTTGAAATCGGTGATCCGCACGGTGAGCAGTTCGCCGGGGGAAGCGGTAGTCTTTTTCAAAAGCACAACACCGTCGATATCCGGTGCCTGGCCGGTGTGGCGGGCAATTGCAGTTTTCTTTTTGGGGTTCACTTCATCGACCAACACTTTGATCGTCTGGCCTACCAGTGCGCGGTTCTTCTTCAGGACAATCTCCTGCTGGGCCAGCATGATTTCTTCTTTGCGGGCGGTGGCAACGTCCGGTGCAACAGCATTCTGCGAATGGAGGCGACCGGCAGGCGTGCCGGGTTCGGGGGAGAATTCAAACACACCGACATTTTCAAACTGGAAATCCTTGATGAAGCCCAAGAGCTCGCGATGTTGAGCGTCGGTTTCACCGGGGAAGCCGGAGATAAAGGTGGTGCGTAGGGTAATCCCGGGAACCCATTTGCGGAGTTTGTCGAGCAGAATTTCGGTTTGTTGGCGCGTCACTTTGCGCCGCATCGAAAAAAGAATTTCATCATTGATGTGTTGGAGCGGCATATCGATGTACTTGATGACATGGCGGCAATCGGCGAGCGATTTGATCATGTCGTCGGTGAAACAACTGGGATAGGCATACATCAGGCGCAGCCATGCGCCGGGAGCTTGTTTGCTGACGAGTTTGTCGAGCGCACGCAGCATTCCCGGAAGGCCTTCGCCGGCGGCGGTGTATCCGATGTCCTCGCCATAACTGGTCGTGTCCTGCCCGATCAGATTGAGCTCAAACGCACCGTCGGCAAGAAGCTCCTCAGCTTCGGAAAGAATGTCATTGAGTGGCTTGCTGCGCATGCGGCCGCGAATACTGGGAATCGTGCAGAACGTGCAACCCTGATTGCAGCCTTCGGAAACGCGCAGGTAGGCAAAATGACGCGGCGTGAGACGCAGCCGGGCGCGATCCGATTCCAGATAGCCTTTGCCGATGTCTTTTTTACCCGGTTTGGTGATGAACGAGGAGACCGTGTGGTAATCGCCCATGTCACGGCCGGCTTCAGGCAGCGGCTCAAAGGCTGCGCCGCGGACTGCTTTGACGATGTGCTCGCGGTCGAAGACGCCAACGAGGGCGTCGACTTCCGGAACGGCATCGAGCAATTGGGCTTTATGTCGCTGAACAAGGCAGCCGGCGACGATGACGCGTTTGGCGCGGCCATCTTTGGCGGCGGTGATTTTGGAGGCGATGGCTTCACGGATGACGTCGATGGATTCAGTCTTTGACGCTTCGAGGAAGCCACAGGTATTGATGATGATGGCATCGGCTTGGTCATGATCGGGGGTGATGGCGATGCCGTCTTCGGCCAACAGGCCGAGCATTTTTTCGGAATCCACGAGATTTTTGGGACAGCCGAGGGAGACAAACGCGATGGAGTGAATGGTGGTGCTGTCATTATGCTGTGAGAGTGCAGCGGATTTAGTGGCCATGAAAGATTCCGATCAAAGAAACGAGCCCCCTAGCGTAGCAATTTCGCGCGGCACTTACCATTGGCGGGCAAATGTTGAAGTAGCGAAAACCAGTGGTGGGAGCGGTCATTACGGCTGGGAGATTGAATCCGTGATGTGGATATTTTTAAGAATGTCGCAGGGATTCTCGCCGTAGAGTTGCTTCTCCAGTTGCAGGAGTTTTTCCACGCGCCGGGAGTGCCGGCCCTGTTCAAAGGGGGTCAGAAGCCAGGCGTCGACGATTCGGCGAATTAACTCATCGCCGAGGAGATCGGCGGCAAAGCAGAGAATATTCGCATTGTTGTGGCGGCGCGAAATTTCCGCCGTCAATTCATCATGACAAATCGCCGCACGAATGTTGGGGAGTTTGTTGGCGATGATGGACATGCCGATGCCGGAACCATCGATAAGGATGCCGCGATCGGCGTGGCCCAAGGCGACGGCGATGGCGGCGGGGACAGCAAAATCGGGATAGTCACAGGCTTTGGGATTATCAGTGCCGAAGTCCATTACTTCATGACCGCGATCACCGATCTGCGCGACAATGCGCTGTTTGATGGCATAACCGCGATGATCACAAGCGACGGCGACTTTCATATCTTCAACTCATTTAAGCGACGTGAGATCAATTCTGCGAGGCGCCCGGCCACTGCGCGGTAGGTAGACAGATCCGATCCGAACGGATCCTCTACGTCGGTGTCCGGGTCAAGGCAAAGAACCTTGTATTCAAAACCGGGTGCGGTATCAAGAATTTCTTCCCGATGTGCGCTGGTCATTGTATAAATCACGTCCGCCCGCCGCAATAAGTCGGGGGTCACTGGTTGAGAAATATGTCGCGAAAGATCGCCGCCGACACCCTTGACCGCTTCAGCGGCTTCACGGGTAGCGCGCAGGCCGCGTGATGCATGCACGCCGGCGGACTGAACGACGACATGCTGTTTAGCCAGTTCCTGCGGCGGGACGTGCAATCGGTCGGCCAAGAGGGCGATTGCGATACTTGCGGCCATGGGAGAACGGCAGGTGTTTCCGGTGCAAACAAACAGAATATTGAAATCGGCGAGGCGATGAATGATGCGTTCATCAATGACGCCGGCGCGCACCACGGAATAGTTTGCGCCCTCCAGACGTACGAGTGTGGAGGGTTTGCGGTAGCGCGTCGGACCGCCGTCGAGGGTGGCATCGACGGCGGAAAGCGTTTCAGCGGGAATTTCAGCCAGTTCGTAGGCGGCCGGTTGCTTGGCGGTGCCCGCGCCGATTACCGCGATGGGCTCGGAGGCGAGAGTTGGGTGGGCGAGGAGTTCCTGCAAAAGCGAATGATCGGGCGAGCGTAAAGTCAGGGCACCGTCGGTGATTGTTTCGTCAGCGGCCTCGCCTAAGCGGGCGCGGGCGGCGGCGAGATCGGATTCGGAGAGCTTCATTTGAAAGCCGATGGGGCCAGGCAGGGCTTTGGACATGAGGCGGCGGGCGATGGGCTGGAGGTCGCGCGCCCAATCGAAGGAGGCGTTGGCATTGGGGAGGTGGAGAACCCAATTGGGAGTGCCGATAATTTTTTTGAGAGTGCGGATGCGTTGGCGGGCGTCGGGGGAACGCAGGGAAAAGGCGATGCCGTAGACGGTTTCGGTGGGAACGATAAGGAGTTTTCCGGCGAGGAGGAGTTGGGCGGCGCGGGCGAGACCGGTGGCGGTGGCTGGTAGAGGCTCAGCGTTCGTTTTTGGAGGGGACTGATCGGCCGTTGGTGGGGTGGAGGCGGCACCGGAGGAGGGCATGGTATGGAAACTCCTGAGAAGAGGCTGGGGAGGACAGGGGGAATCGGGGTAAGTATAGACGCCGGGAGGGGTGGAGAGTTACGGATTGTATTTGCCTTTGGTAAATCAAATGATGATAATGTAGGTAGAGAATCGCAAGCGCACCCTACGTGCATGGAGGTGTTACGGCAAGCAGAAGTGACTCCATGAGTCGAAAAAACCGCAGAGAAGTGTGAATTGGCCAAAAAATACGCTTCAGAATGAAGCAAACCAGCCATTTTTATAAGTCATAGCCTACCGGAGGAATTGCCACGCACGGGACTGCGGTTTTTTTCTGCGCAGAATTGGAAGTGGAGGGTGGGTGCTGTCTTTTTGGGTGGGGATTTTGTAGAATTCCCAATTCTGCTGGAAATTGAACGGTCGGATGCCAGAGCGGTCAAATGGGACGGATTGCAAATCCGTTTGTCGTGGGTTCGAATCCCACTCCGACCTTTTTGTGAATATGTTGGGTGGAGGGGTTTGAGGGCCGCGACATCGTTTCATTTCCCCGATTGTTTAGAAGGAGGGGAAGCAAGAATGCCAGATGGGCGAGGAAAAGAGAGAGAGCGGTGGCATTCTTGCTCGGGGAATTGTTAAGGTTTGGGAAGATGGGTAACCGCAGTGGCGAAATGGCGGGGGGTCAGGGTTACTGGGGGCAGTTCCAGAAAATGGCGTTTTTGGGGTGGAAGTGACAGAATGCCAAAAAGCGGCAGAAAGAGAGAGGAAGGTTGGCAATATCCTCCCAATCCCGATAGGAGATGTAGGAGATGGGGCGGCGGGGGAAGGGAGTAAAATTGGTAAAATTGGTTAATTGGGCCTTCGGGCGGTGATTTGGAATGCGAGAGGGTTTGGGTGAGTGGGGAGCGACACTGGAAGATGAGTTGTGCGGTCGGCGAGTCCTGCACAGATTTTATAGGAAAAGAAGGAGGAGCGGCTCACCTTTTTCGGTTACCAACTTTTGTGACACAGACCCGGTTAAAGGGTGACATTTCTATTTCTTTATAACACCCCACCTGTGTCCGCTATTGCTTAAGCATCTCAGCCGCAAGCGATGACGGAATATCTGGTGATGATGATTTTTTTCGTCGCCGGTTTTCCTCAATCAGGAATTTCGGCAAATCTGCCCGCGTCATGTCCTTGATTTCTCCGTCGGCAAGCGCGACTACCGCGACATTTTTTAGCGAAGGACGCGACGATAATCCCACAACCATAGCCAAGTTGTAATCTCTGCAAGCATCATAGCGCAAATTGGAGCCAATGTAGAATAATCTGACCGTCGCATCCGCACATGACCACGTAGCAGGTGGATTGGTCGGATACACCCTGCGTTCTATGGCGTCATCGAAGCAAACGCTGTTAAGCTTGGAAGCACAGAATCGCACCATCGCTAATTCACTCACAACTCTCGATTTCTGAACACTTGCTATCCAACGCATTGTGACGACCGTCAGCACTGCGACGAAGGACACGACACAGGCCAAAACAAGGAACAGACGCAAAGCTCGCAATAAGTTACCGCGACCAACCATCTAATAACCTCTTTCTGAAATGGCCTACTAAGGAATAAATATGTTAGCGCCAGCCTTAATCTTGTGTTTGTCTTTAATGCTTGGGTTTTCCTTCATTATATCAGAAACACTCACCCCGAATTTTTTTGCTATTCCAGAGAGCGTGTCTTGATCGCGAATTTTATACACGCTCATTATGGTTATACTCTCTACGGGGCATTTCCTTTCAAACGGAATCACTACTTTCTCGGACCATGTAACATGATTGAAAAATATGCCTGGTTCGTGGCCTGATTCACGCAAGTGCCATTTATCTAGCACATCGTAGATAACCGTCACGGCAATTGATCCCGACACCTTGTCGCCGGAACGCGACTGTGAAACGACTGTTTGCGCGTCGTAGTTGACAATGGTTCGGCCGATTGTGAGTTGTGTTGTGAACCAATTATAAGGATGCCAATCAGAAGTCTCAGTGTCCAAAACTACCATATTAAACGTTCCCGTTGTTGGAAATGTCGTTGCCTTGGCATCGGAATTTTTACTTGACCATTCCTTTGCCGTCTTACTAATTTTTTCGAGAAAGATATCGCGTGCAGTTTGGAAAGTTTGCGATTGCGTTATGAGCCTATGGAAATAGCTACCCTCACCCCATTCAATTTTAGTACCGCCGAGTGCGCCAAAAGAGATCGTTCCCCCCAAATAATTTAGGGCCATCACGAGCGGAATACCCATGTTTTGAATTCCATGCCAAGTTGTGTCGAGGACACTTAATCCCGCCGGGTCTCTCCTATTGATCGGATTGTCGGCCACAAACGCCCGATCATTCAACCCATCCACATACCCCAATGGATCGCGTGTGTTCCAGATAGCGGTACGGGGGTTGTAGTCGCGGTAATCGAAGTGGATGAATCCCGTTACGAGGTCTTGCCTACCGCCCTGGTATGTGAAGACGAGCGAAAGCGGGTCGCCGCTTTGTACGGTCCAACTCGCATCGGTCGTGATAAACTTGCCGTAGCCATCATAGACCAGATATTCCTGCACAGCGCCGGAGGTATTGAGGGCGCTGGTGATGTTGAAATTCGCATCCTGTGTGAAGTAGAGTCGCATGGGACCGCTTCCTGTGTCGCGCAGAATCAAGGCGTTTTGGTACACGATGCTCCACACTTCTTGGGCCGTGACCGAACTGCTTTGACGTTCCTCGATTATTTGCGAGCCGGTCAGGTAAAGGTCCGTTGAAATGCCGGAATTCTCCGTGATCCTTCGGCCCCCGCCATCATAGGAGTAGCTTGCGAGCGGTGTTGAGCCGTTCTTTACCCGCACGAGGCGGTTCCACGTGTCGTAAATGAGCGTATTTCCAAGATCGTCGGTGGTCGTGCTTCCATTGGAATCGTACGTCAGTGTGCTGGTGCTGGTGCCGGTCAATTGATTCTGACCGTTGTGAATTCGGGTATCGGTTCCGCTGGTGTCGGTCACGCTGTTCATGTTGCCGAGGGCATCCAAGTCCCACGATTGATACCCACTGCCATTGCGGTCGGTGTCAATGAGGCGATTCAGCAAATCTTACGTGTAGGCTTCATCAAAGGAACTTTCGAGAACGTTTTCCTTCGTCAAGCGATTGCCATTGCGGTCATAGCTGTATTGATACCGGTCCACCGCCATCCCGCTGCCGTTGATCCAGCGTTGATCCTGCACACGGCCGAAGCGGTCGAGGCCGGTGTAGGGATCGCCAGCGTCGCCGTTGGTTTCCGCGCCTTGCTTCACATAGGTCAGCGAGAAGCCTGTTTCCGGTTGGCTGCGGATGACCACTGTACCGAAGCCGAGGTACGCGTAAGTCTCCAATGTCCCCGCCGATTCTGCGATGGAACTCAAGCGGCTGATGTCATCATCCAGGCCAGACGCATAGTTGTAGGTGAGCACCTTGCCGTTGGGGTAGGTCATGCTGAGGAGGCGGGAGTGATTGGTGCCGAAGGCCATTTCACTGTAGGCGTAATTGACGTGGAGGCTGGTGGAGGTGTTTACGCTGCCAGCGTGTTCCTGATATTCGCGGGTCATTTGGCCGAGGCCGTTGTAGACGCGTTGGATTTCGTTGACGACGCTGCCAGCGGTGGCGGCGTCGTAGCTGGTGATCTTCTCGACTTGGCCCTGGGTGTTGTAGGTCATGGCGATGCGCAGGATGGAGGTATCCACGTTTTGCGGATTGCCGCCCCCCCCAGTAGCGATAGTGACGGCATCACGGACCATGCGGCGTAGTATATCGCAGGAGTTTAGTAGGTGTGGGGGTGAGAGGGGGATTAGCAGAGCGGTGTCGCAAAAAATGGGTGAAAGGTGGAGGGGCGACAAATCGTCGGGGAGAGCGTTTTTTTGCGGGATGGGGAAAGCTGGTGGATGCGAAGGAGGGTGACAAGATCAAGCCGGAGAAAGGCCGGACGATGGAGATCGATCAGTTTGATGGAGGCGTTGAAGAAGTCGTGGCAGGGGAATGGGGACGGAGACGGGAGGGCGGGAAGCGGGGGGAGGCAGCGGAAGGGTGCTTGAGGGGGTTGAATGGCGAGGGACAGACGGGGGCGGACACGGACAGAATTGGGGCGAGGGGTGCGGATAGAGGCGCGGCGTTGTGGTATAACGACGGGCCTTGTTTTTTGGAATGGAGCAACTACATGGCGGCAGCGGTTGAGTCGAACAAGATTATTTACTCGATGATCGGGGTGGGGAAGAAGATCGACAAGAAGGTGATTCTGAAGGACATCTACCTGTCGTATTTCTATGGGGCGAAGATCGGGGTGCTGGGGTACAACGGGGCGGGGAAGTCAACGCTGCTGCGGATATTGGCGGGGGTGGACAAGGATTTTGAGGGGCAGATTTCATTGCAGCCGGGGTACACGACGGGGTTCCTGGAGCAGGAGCCGTTGCTGGACCCGGAGAAGACGGTGCGGGAGATTGTGCAGGAGGGGGTGCAGGGGACGGTGGATTTGCTGCGGGAATTTGAGGAGTTGTCGGCGAAGTTTGGGGAGCCGATGACCAATGCGCAGATGGATAAGCTGTTGGAGAAGCAGGGGGTATTGCAGGAGAAGCTCGAAGCGATCAATGCGTGGGAGCTGGATCAGCAGATGGACATGGCGATGGATGCGTTGCGGTGTCCGCCGGCGGAGGCGAAGTGCGGGGTGTTGTCGGGCGGGGAGAAGCGGCGGGTGGCGTTGTGCCGGTTGTTGTTGAAGAAGCCGGACGTGCTGATTTTGGATGAGCCGACGAATCATTTGGATGCGGAATCGGTGCAGTGGCTGGAGCAGCATTTGAAGCGGTATG
The DNA here is from genome assembly GCA_038248985.1 of Phycisphaerae bacterium. Lineage (GTDB taxonomy): Bacteria > Planctomycetota > Phycisphaerae > WQYP01 > WQYP01 > JBBRWV01. The sequence continues at coordinate 7,429 of JBBRWV010000006.1, read as the reverse complement.
AGGGGACGGTCATCGCGGTGACGCACGACCGGTATTTTTTGGACAACGTGGCGGGGTGGATTTTGGAGTTGGATCGCGGGGCGGGGATTCCGTGGAAGGGGAATTATTCGGCGTGGCTGGAGCAAAAGGGGGAGCGGCTGAAGGTGGAGGAGAAGCAGGAGACGCAGCGGCAGCGGGCGCTGGCGCGGGAATTGGAATGGATACGATCGAACCCTTCGGCGCGGCGGGCGAAGAGCAAGGCGCGCATCGCGGCGTACGAGCAGATGGTGAGCGAGAATGGGGAGAAGAAGGCGGCGGAGATTGAGATTTATATACCGCCGGGTCCGCGTCTGGGGCAGAAGGTGATTCAGGCGGAGGGGATTCGGAAGGCGTTTGGCGACAAGCTGCTGTTTGATAATTTTTCATTTTCGCTGCCGCCGGGGGGAATTGTGGGGGTGATTGGCCCGAACGGCGCGGGCAAGACGACGCTGTTCCGGATGATCATCGGGGCGGAGAAGCCGGACAAAGGGACGATTGGGATTGGGGATTCGGTGAAGTTGGCGTATGTGGAGCAGTCACGGGAGAGCCTGGATCCGGAGGCGAACGTGTGGGAGGCGATTTCGGACGGGCTGGAAAATACGATGCTGGGGACGGTGACGGTGAACACGCGTTCGTACGTAAAGCGTTTTGGTTTTGCCGGGAGCGACCAGCAAAAGAAGGTGGGAGTGCTGTCGGGTGGGGAGCGGAACCGGGTGCATTTGGCGCGGATGCTCAAGAGCGGGGCGAATGTGATTCTGCTGGACGAGCCGACGAACGATTTGGATGTGAACACGATACGGTCACTGGAAGAGGCGCTGCAGAATTTTGCGGGGTGCGCGGTGATCATCAGCCACGATCGATCTTTCCTGGATCGGCTGGCGACGCATATTTTGGCGTTTGAGGGGGATTCGCAGGTGGTGTTCTACGAGGGGAATTTCGAGGCGTATGAAGAGGATAAGCACAAGCGTATGGGGACGGATGCGGACAAGCCGCACCGGATCAAGTATCGGAAGCTGACGATGTGAAGGTTGATCGACCGGCCGAAAAAGAAAAAGCCACCCGCGAAGGGGTGGATTTTTTATGCGCGATGGGAGATTTTTGAAGTCAGACGGTGACGGCGTCAAGGGCGGTTTTGAAGTCTTTCTTGGAGCGGAGGCCGATGAGGCGGTTCACGACCTGGCCTTTGTTGAAGATCATGACGGTGGGGATGGAGGAGATGCCGAAGCGCATGGCGGTTTGGCGGCCGACTTCGGTATCGAGTTTTCCGACTTTGACTTTGCCTTTGTATTCTTCGGCGATTTCATCGATGGTGGGGGCGAGCATACGGCAGGGGCCGCACCATTCGGCCCAGAAATCGACAAGGACGGGAGTTTCGGAGTTGACGACTTCGGCTTCGAAGTTTTGGTCGTTGAGTTGGATGATGGTGGGGCTGGCCATGATATCTCCTGAGGGATAGAGGAAGCACCGCGTGACTTGAGCGGGCGATGGAGAATAGTAGGAATGGGCAGGCGGCGTGTCAAACCGGCGGGGAGAAGTGCGGATGGGCGCGGGGGCGCGGAAAATGGAAGAGGGGCTTTCTTTTCAGGTGGGGAGAGGCTATCCTTATCTATTCGTCCTGCATCCGAGCAATTGGAGAGGGGCGAACGCCCTTGCGAGGTACCGGTGATTCACCAGGCGTTGGTCGCGAGGAAGCGTGCATGGCCATTCGGCCGGGCAAAAACGACGCCTGGCGGATTGGCCGCTTTCATTTTTGCGGGCCGCTATCCGATCAGGAATTTTTTCTAGGAGCCTGTGATGTCGGAAGTTGAAGCCAAAGATACCGAAGCGACCGAAGTAGATCCATTGCCTGCCGCCACGGCGACGATTGAAGACGCGGGTGCAGCGCGCAAGCGGATCAAGATTGAGATTCCGGCGGAGCGCATTGCCGGCAAGCTGAAGGAAGCGCAGAACGAAATTCAGCGTGACGCGGTTTTGCCGGGGTTCCGCAAGGGGCGGGCACCAAAGCGATTGATTGAGAAGCGTTTTGGCGGGGACATGAAGAACACGGTGAAGCAGCAGGTTATCGCCGAGGCGTACCAGAAGGCGATTGAAGACAACAAGATCGATGCGATCGGCGAGCCGGATCTGGACATCACCAAGATTGAGTTGCCGGAGACGGGCCCGCTGACCCTTTCAGTGGAAGTGGAAGTGACGCCGGACTTTGAGATTCCAAACATTGAGAACGTGAAGGTCAAGAAGCCGAAGCTGGAAGCGAACGATGAGCGACTGGGCCTGGCGGTGGAGAATTTGCGGAAATATTTCGGCCAGTGGAAAGACACCGGCTTGCCGGTGACCGCGGACGACGTGGTGCTTTCCGATCTGAAGGTGACGGGCGAGGACGGGGCGGTTATCGCGGAGCAGGCATCGGTGCAGCTCAAGCCCGCGGCCGGGGCAATTGCCGGTGTGCGGTTTGAGGACTTGGGCGAGAAGCTTGTGGGCAAGTCGATCAGCGAGGTGGTGACGCTGGAAGCGACCGCGCCCGCTGATCATGCGGATGAAAAACTGCGTGGCAAGAAGCTGACAGCGGCGATCACGATCAAGGGCGTGAAGCACCAGGATCTGCCGGAAGTGAATGAACAGTTTGCGACGATGCTGGGTTTTGACAGCCTCGATCAGCTCAAGAGTGATCTGAAGGATCGATTGGTGGTGCAGTTGGTGCAGGAAACCAAGAGCGCGATGGCGCAGCAGGTTTACCGTTATCTGCTGGAGAACACGCGATTTGAGATTCCGGCGAAGTTGTCGCAGCGGCAGATGGGGAATGTTTTGCGGCGCCGCGCCACGGAGATGATGAGCAAGGGCGTGCCGGAGAGCGAGATCGTGCAGCACATTGACGAGTTGCGGATCAGTTCGGCGCAGCAGGCGGCGGTGGATCTGCGATTGTTCTTCATTTTGAGCAAGATCGGCGAAGGCTTCGGCGTCGAAGTGAGCAACGAAGAAGTGAATGCCCGCATCGCGCAGATGGCGGAGCAGTACGGACGGCGTCCGGAGAAAATTCGGAGCGAGCTTTCGAAGAACGGGCAGATTGAGCAGTTGTATCTGCAGGTGCGTGACGGGAAGGTGGTCGACAAGATTCTGGAGACCGCCGAGATCACAGAAGTCGACGAGAAGGAGTTGGCGGAGGAATTCAAGAATCTTCCGCCGCTGGCGAACATTGGTCCGAACGTGACGGGCGTGTCGCACTCGCACGCTACGTAAGCGGCGGGCATGCAGGAAAACACGGGGCCCGATTGCGTTTAGCGCGATCGGGCCTTTTTTATGACTCAGGCCAGCGTGGAACAAACGATGACAGAGAATGTGCTTCCGGAGCAGTCCCATCGCGCGTCGATCCGGGAATTTGGGGAGGCGTGTTATGGGAAATTGGCGGGCTCGCGCAGGAGAAACGGGTACTTTCATCGCTATCTCACGAAGATCGTCGGGCATCACATTCTGCCGGGATCGCGGGTGCTGGACATTGGCTGTGCGGGCGGGGACATGCTGGCTTCGCTGAAGCCGGGGTATGGGGTGGGGATTGATATCAACCCCGCGGCGATAGCGGATGCGCGGAAGAAGTATCCGCAACTGACATTTCATGAGATGGCCGGTGAGGAGGTGGGCGCGCTGAATGGGAAGTTTGACTATGTCATACTCTCGGGGGTGCTGCCGCAGTTGTATGATCTGCACGACGCTTTGGAGGCGTTGCAGGCGGTGTGTCATGATCGCACGCGGATTATTGTCAGCACGTTCAGCCAGTTGTGGCGTCCGCTGATCGGACTGGGGGAGATGCTGGGGTGGAAGGCGCGTGTGCCGGAGGAGAGTTGGATACCGCCGTACGAGGTGAACTCGCTGCTGGGGCAGTGCGATTTTCAGATCGTGACGCAGAAGCATGGGATTCTGTGGCCGATTGGGATTCCGGTGCTAAGCAATCTGGTGAACCGGTGGATGGCGCCGTTGCCGGGGTTGCATCATTTGGATTTGTGCACGATTACGGTGGCGCGATATGTGCCGCAGGTGAAGCGGCTGGATGTGCCCCGATGCGTAAGCGTGATTATTCCGGCGCGGAATGAGGCGGGGAATATACGCGCGTTGCTGGAGCGGATACCGCAGATGGGGGAGAAGACGGAAGTGATTTTTATCGAGGGGAACAGCACGGACGATACGTGGGAGGTGATACAGGAGGTGGTGAAGGAGTTTGAGGGGGCGAGCCCGCAGACGCGGATGAGTTCGTTTTCGGTCTCATGTTACAAGCAATCGGGCAAGGGGAAAGGGGATGCGGTGCGGCTGGGGTTTGGCAAAGCGACGGGGGATATTTTGATGATATTGGATGCGGACATCAGCGTGCCGCCGGAGGAGCTGTCGCGGTTTGTGGAGTTGCTGGCGAAGCATCAATGCGAGTTTGCCAACGGCAGCCGGCTGGTATACCCGATGGAAAAACAGGCGATGCAGTTTTTAAATATGATCGCCAACAAATGTTTTGGCTGGATGTTCACGTATTTATTAAGCCAGCGATTGCGGGACACGCTGTGCGGGACGAAGGTGTTGCGCCGAAGCGACTATGAGAAGATCGTGGCACACCGGGCGTACTTTGGGGATTTTGATCCATTCGGGGATTTCGATTTGTTGTTTGGGGCGGCGCGGTTGAATCTCAAGATTGTGGATGTGCCGGTGCATTACAAGCAACGGGTGTATGGGGCCACGAATATCAGCCGGTTTCGTCACGGCTGGCTGCTGCTGCGGATGTGTTTTTTTGCGGCGCGGAAGATCAAGTTTATTTGAGCCCCCCACTGCGGTCAGGAATATGCCTGGATAAAAAAACGCCCGATCATTTGGTTGGTGATCGGGCGGTTTTGAAATTTCGTACTGTGTTCCTGGCGAATGATTAGGCGGCCAGGCGATTTGTTACGGTGGCGGGCTCGAGTGCGGGGATTTGGGCCGGTGTGGCTTCTGGAATGCTGGAGGGGAGGTTTCGGGTCATCCATTGGCCGTTGTTGGCAGTCATAATGGAGTAGGGGACGACCCACCAGAGGCAGGTGAACCAGAAGAGGGAATAGAGGATGCCGTAGATCCAGTCGGAATCGCGGTGTTTTTTGTAGTAATAGATTTGCATGAGGCCCGAGACGATCACGATGTAGGCGAGGTAGCGGAGGAGGAAGAAGGGGTTGATGACGCCGTAGATGAGGGAGGCGGCGATCAGGATGTAGGGGAAGACCATTTCGGCGGCGTTGATGGCCCATTCGATGTTGCAGGCGGCCCAGAAGCGTTTGCGGAAGGGTTTCAGGCAGAATGCGGCATAGGTGAGGTTTTCGCGGACGTTGCCGCGTTCCCAGCGTTGGTACATTTTGGCCATCTGATTGTAGCCGACGGGGACGTTCGTCCAGACGAGGGCGTTGGATTGGAAGACGACTTCGTGGCCTTCGCGGAGGATGAGGTTGGAGAGGGCGCGATCTTCGGCGATGGTGGAAGGCTTGCCCATCCAAGTTTGGTTATTCCAGTCGCTCAAGACGGCTTCGACGGCGCTGCGGCGATAGGCGGAAAACGCGCCGGGGGTGCAATGGACGGAGCGAACGACGGATTGATACGCACGGGTGAAATCGAAGGCCATAACGAAGGAGGCGTTCATCATGCGGGGCAGGATGCCGGCGGAACGATTTTGGACTTTGACGTTGCCGGCGACGGCGCCAATGCGGGGGTCTTTGGCGATGGGGGTGACGAGATTGCGGAGGCTGTCGCGGGCGACGACGGAGTCGGAATCCATGGTGACGATGACGTCGCCGGCGGCGAGGGCGAAGCCGACGCGGAGGCCCTGGCGTTTGCCGCCGTTCTGGTCCATTTTGATGGCGCAGACGATGTCAGAGTGGCGACGGGCGGAGGATTCCATGTGGAACCAGGTGTCATCTTTGGAGCCATCGTCGATGGCGATGATTTGAAGTTTGTGGCGGGGGTAATTGGAGCGGGCGATGGAATCGATGGATTTGGCGACGTCGAGGCCTTCGTTGTAGGCGGGGACGATGACGGTGACGGAGGGGAGTTCTTCATCGGAGAGCGATCGCATGGGGCGGTAGGCGGCGACGAGAAAGGCGCGAATTACCGTGATTACGAGCATGAAAACGGAATAAATGGTGCCGAGGATGATGAGGGCGGCACTGAAGGGGTTATTCATGAGTTCGTTGAAGGGATTGGTGAGGGAGCCGGTGGTCCAGGCGAGGTAGATGATGCTGCTGTATAGGCCGAGGAGGGCGGTTTTCAGGGAGACATCGAACCACGAGACTTTTTTCAAGTCGAAGAGGTAGTTAAAGCCGAGTATGGCCATTCCCTGGCGAACTGCCCGAAGTCCTACGGGCACTTGAAGTTGTGACACAGCGTATCCTCGCAAACAACCAACTGACCCATGCGAAAAAGATGGTACAGAGACCATCTCCGGACCCGTCCAACCGTTGGAAAAGGCGGGGCGCATCGGCGTAGGGTACATAGACCCGATGGGGGTTGACAGGTTAGTAGCTTAACCATTTCCATTTGCGATTCCCAGTGAAAAATGGACAAGGGGGGCGGCTGTGGCTCATAATGGGGGGATGGAAGATACTGATAAGATGGGTAACGTTGGCGGTTTTACGGGAAAGCGGATTTCTGTGGGGGATTGTCTGGACCTGACCAAGGGATTGGCAAGCGGGTGTCTGGACATGGTTTATCTGGATCCCCCCTATTACACGCAGCGGCATCATGTGGGGAAGGGACGGGAGGAAATCGTGAAGGGGGCGCGGATGGCGTTTAGTGATAACTCGTGGGATAGCAGGGGGTTATATTTGGACTGGCTGCGGCCGCGGTTGGGGGAATTTGTGCGGTTGCTGAAGCCTTCGGGGGCGCTGGTGATTCACTTGGATTGGCATGCGGTGCATTACGTGAAGGTGATGATGGATGAGATGCTGGGTGATGAGCGGTTTGAGAATGAATTGATCTGGTATTATCAGACGGGTGGGGCGAGCAAGGGGAGATTTTCGCGAAAGCATGACAATATTTTGGTGTATAGCAAGAGCAATGATTTTTACTTTGATGGAAAAGCGATTGCGATTCCGCGGACGGAAAAGGCCATGAAGAGGGCAAAAAGCGGGAAAGGGGCGCGGATTGAGGTTACGGACACGCATAAGAACCCGGATGATGTGCTGATGGTGCCGGCGTTGAACCCGATGGCGATTGAGCGGACGGGTTATCCGACGCAGAAGCCGGTGGAGTTGTTGGAGAAGTTGATTTTGGCGCTGACGCCGCCGGGGGGGGTGGTGGGTGATTTCTTCTGTGGAAGCGGTACGACACTGGTGGCGGCGGAGGGGTTGGGCAGGGGGTGGATAGGGGGAGATGTGAGTGCGGAGGCGGTGGAAATGGCGTGGAGGAGGGTAAAAGAGGT